>CAZYOX010000355.1:0-4477 GCA_964649285.1 uncultured Bryobacterales bacterium
AGCAGAAGAGACAACTCGTGGAGAAGAAGATCTCGGATCTTCGCAGGATTCAAGCCGCGCTCGACAAGCTGATCCGGGCGTGCGGTACGGGGAAGACGGGACGCGGCTGTCCGATTATCGAAAGCCTCTCCGGCGATCTGCAAGCCGAACGGGCTTGACGCCATGCAGGGGCGCCCGATACCAAGTTTGTCCACTCTTGTACGCCGCGCGGCAGTGTAGGTCGCAGTGTAGGTCCGACTAAATCGCGCCATTTCTTAGAGGGAGAAAACGCTGCTGCATCATGGCCGTGGTACCCGGAGCGTCTGGCGAAGGCCTTGAACTTGCGCTTACCGATCCGGGACTTGCGGCGCTTTGACGGTACGAATGGCTCATTAGTGTGTGTTGACAACTTCTGCCGTCATCTTCCCGGAGCGCAAGAGGCAAGGCAAGACCGATTTCCTTTGGCGGAACCGACTGTGTTGGTACAATGTCCAACATGTCAGCCGAGCCGCTGCTCGACGAGCGCCACGTATTGGGCGAATCGGCGTTCGTAGAGCTGGTGGTCTGGCGAGTTCCGTCACCGGTGCGTGGCTCGCGGCACGAGTACCGGTACCGCCTTGCTTTGGTTGTGGATGGCGAATGTGTGCTGCGCTACGACAACGAGGCCGGCAAAGGCGACCATCGTCACGTGCGCGAGAAGGAACATGAGTATCGCTTCAAGAGCGTGGAACAGCTGCTCGACGATTTTTGGAACGATGTTGAGGAGACGCTGAAATGAAAACCGTGACGCTTTCAGTTGCCAACCGGCAAGCCGTGAAGCAGCGGGCCCTCGATGCATTCTCCGGCAAGCGCCGCGGCGCGCACATTTCCTTCGCCTCGGCGGACTTGCTCTGGAAAGTGCTGACGGCCAAACGCTGGGAGCTGCTCAAAGCCATGGCGGGCGGCGGTGCGATGACGCTTCGCGAAGCAGCTCGCAGAGCCGAGCGCGATGTGAAAGCCGTCCACGCTGATGTGCACGCATTGCTTGCTGCAGGGGTGCTAAGGAAGAACGCGGACGGAAAGATCGAATTTCCGTTCGACGCCGTGCACGTCGACTTCGTGCTTAAGGCGGCATAACGCGTGATGACTCCGGAAAAGAAAGGAGCGAACCCATGACGTAGGTATTCCGAAAAGGAGGCTTCGTCATGTCACGCACTTACCGCCGCCGCGGCGAACGGCACGATTACGACTGGGTGCTGCGCGATTACCGCTGGGTCAACGGCGTGCTCGTTCCGTTCTTCATCGATCCGCGTTCCAAGGAAGGTTGGCGCGCGATCGCCCGGTTTCACTCCGATGCTTGTTGGACGCTTCGCAGCACTGCACCGCGCTGGTACCGCCGCATCTTCGATCACCGTCTTCATACCCTGAACGCCAAACAGCTTCGCCGTTGGCTAGACGACCCCGGTTACGACCCTGTTTTCCATGTTCGATACCGCCACAACGCCAATTGGGCGTGGTGGTAGACGAGAACCCACGCATTGAGTCCTGAAGTCAGCTCGTCGCTAACTTAGCCGGAAGAACACGTGCAAAGGCGCCAACGCAGCGACCTAGCTCGCGCGTAACGCCAGACTGTTTTCTGGATAGCGTACTGCTTGCGCACTAGATGCGGTGCGGACATGTCACCCGACTCGGCGCTTGTGGCGCAAGGTGCGCCGAAGCTGCTGTGCGTTGAGCGAGCGCATGGGCTGCGCGAGTTTGCGCACCCTTTCCAGGAACAATTCCATCGCTGGCGTAAGCGTCCGGTTCCGCAGCCGCGTGAGGCCGATCGGAATTCCCGCGGACAGGTCGACGGGTAGAACTTGAAGACAGCGGGGAGCGTTGCCGAACTTCAGCACCGACCCATACATTACTGTCACGAAGCGGCTCGTAGCCAGCAATTCATAACGAATGAGCATCGACATCGTCGTGACTGTGGCTTGGGGCAAAGCCGCTCCCAGTCGCCTGAAGGCGCTTTGAAGCTGCTGGGTGATCGGCGTACCCGGCATCGGAAGCACCCATCGCTCGGCGGCGGCCTCTTCCAGCCGGATCGACTGTCGCCCTGCGAGTGGATGTTGCGTGCCCGCCACGATGAATAGGCGGTCTTCAAACAATCGCTCGAAGCCTACATTGTCGTCACCAATGATGGGTTCGCGACCTATGCCGGCGTCGATTGAGCGGGAGAGGATCTCTCGCCCGAGTTTCTCGGATTCCAACTCGACGACGTTGTATCGCATCCGTGGCCGTTCGGCCGCGATGCTGCAGACCGCATGTGACAAAAGGCCAGCGCACATCCCGGGCGTGCCGCCAATCCGCACTTCGCCGCCGCCTGAATCCGCGAGGAAGTCCAGCTCGTCTACCGCCTGCCTCAGCTCCTGGAATACGCCGGCAGCACGTCGTAGCACTATGTGACCTTGTGCGGTCGGCTCGACGCCGCGATTAGTGCGGTCGAACAGTCGCACGCCCATCGTGCCTTCGAGGTCCGCAATGGACTTCGACACCGCCGGTTGCGTCAGCCCGATGTCTTGTGCCGCTTTAAGGATGCTTCCTGAGCGGGCAACTGCAAGCAGCAGCCTCAACTCGCGCAGCGTGACTCTTCTTGCAATCCCGTCGATCGAATCCATCGCCTTGCTATATCCGTCCAGTTATAGAGCCACAGTTAAACGTCATACATAGAGTATAGCGGCAGTGCTAGCCTGCGCAGCTACTTGCACGGGAGAGATTCGGTATGAGCAGGTTCCTCACCCTATTCGCTGCCTCAATGGCGCCCACGTTGGTCGGCGCGCAAGCGCTCGCGGGCGCGCAGGGCGAGCGCAGCGGTATCACCGCAGACGTGCGGCATGTCTTTGACGACGCCACCATGCCCGGAAAAGAGTTTCGGGTGCTCCGCACCACTTATGCGCCAGGCGGCCAGAATCCGAAGCACTACCATCCATCGCACGTCGTCTTCTATGTCCTTGAGGGGGCCGGAGTGTGGCAGGAGGAAGGGAAGGCGCCCGTGATGCTAAAACCGGGCGACAGCCTGCACGTGCGCCCTGGGGTGATTCATGCGCACCGGAATGCCAGCGCGACGGAGACGTTGGTGTTTCTCGAATTCGTCATCGTGGACAAGGGACAGCGCAGCACCGTCCCGATGCGCTAGCTCAAAAAAGCCAGCCAGGGGGAGAGATGGTTTTCATCAAGATTTTGCCGGCGGCGGCCGTTGGGGGGGCCATCCTGGCGCTCGGCGGCCAGGTACGGGCCCAAAGCCAGGAACTCGAAGTGAAGCTTTCCGGACAGATCAACCGCTCGATCATGCACGCCGACGACGGCGTGCAGAGCGGAGTATTCCACGTCGACAATGAGAACAGCAGCACGCGGCTCCGCCTGACCGGCAGCGCTCCCATCGCGCAGGGCCTGAAGGCAGGCGTGCTATGGGAAATGGAATTTCAGTCGAATGCCTCCGATACAGTGAACTTCGTGAACCAGGAATCGAAGGCGGCGTTCGAAGAGCGACACATCGATGTGTTTTTCGAGCACCGCTTCGGCAAACTGAGTCTCGGCCAAGGCAATGGTGCCGCAGACAACGGTGTTCAGGTCGACCTGTCGGGCACTGCCGTGGCGCACTACGCCAACGTACCCAACGTCGGAGGCGCCTTCACGTTCCGTACCCCGGCAGGTGGCGTCGGACCAACTATTGCTCAAACCATCAGCGACCAGGACTTTGAGGGCCGCTACGACCGCTTGCGCTACGACACGCCGACCTGCGGAGGCTTTCGGATCGCCGCAAGCCAGGGTATCAAGGATAGCCGCGACGTTGCCGAGCTGGCGCTCTGGTACGCTGGCGACTTCGGCTCGATCGGCAAGTTAGCCGCGGCGCTCGGCCATTCGTCTCAGGATGCCGCAACTGCCCCGGGCAGCATAGAGGATAAGTTCGTCGGCGGATCGGTATCCTGGCTACACCCGAGCGGGTTCAACACCACCTTTGCCATATCGGAGCGGGACGTCGCGGCCGGCCGTAAGGGCAAGTTCAACTACTTCAAGGCCGGTTACAAGTTCGGCAAGCACGCCATATCGGGCGACTACGCCATCAGCGAGGACCAGGCCGCCGCGGGCGACCGGGGCAAAGTGATGGGCGTTGCCTACGTTTACACGCCAATCAACTGGGCCGAGATCTATGCGGCCTACAAACGCCATAGCCTGAACCGCACCACCACCCTGTTCGAGGACATCGACATCGTCTTGGTCGGCACCCGCGTGAAATTCTAAATGGAGCGCGCAAAGCATTATCCCTCCTCATTGGCGTTGCGGCGCTTTCGGCATGTGGCTACCGGCCGTTCGATTACCACTTGCAGCAAGAGATTCCACGCGGTCCTGGGACGCTCACCGGCGAGGACGGAGCGGCTGTGCTTCGCGCTAAGCAATCGCCGCAGGCGAGCGACGCGTGGTCGATCGTTGACGATTCGACCAAGCCAATTTCGATCTTTGGCGCCTAGGCCAACTG
>CAZYOX010000356.1:0-4475 GCA_964649285.1 uncultured Bryobacterales bacterium
GTGAAGCCCACCCGACTTGATGGCGATGCGTGGCGATGCGGGACAGCCTCGCATTTCAAAATGAAACACGAGGCCCGCTCCCGGACTTGAGTCTGGGCGGGGGCGGATGGTCTTGCGGCGCTGAGGTGGATGCGATCAGTGTCCGGTGGGATTGTGTCGACAGGGGCGGCGGAGGGAAGTCGGCTCAGGAGGGACAGGCACCACAATAGCCTCGCAGACGAAGCCAAGTATGAAAAACGTTGGATTCTTTGCGTGAGGCGAGGTGTTCGTGTTGCATCCCGGAACACAGCAGCCCCGAAGACGCTTCAAGAGTTAATCGAGGTGCCTGTCCCTTGAGTGTCTTGAGTGTTTGAGCGTCGAAATCGGGGCTCCGTCTCCTTGAGCCCCAATTCGGGCTGTTCCGGATAGCCCCTTTGGGGCTAGTCAGCCGCCGCTTCCAACTTGGGGTCCGCGAAATAGACCGTGCCGAGCCCGGTGAGTCGCAAACCGATCGAGATTTGCTTGGCGTCGTCAGCAACGGGCCCAATCAGCTCGTGAGTCAGCCAGGTGGGCGGGTCGTCCCTACTGGAGTCCGTGTATTGGTGAAAGCCGACTCCGGCGACGCGGTCGACGCGCATGAATAACTGGACGCGGGAAATGCCTGGAAAATCTCGCAACAGGGAGGCGGCAAAGCGCACCCGTTTGCCGCGCAGCGCTTTCGCATCCAGCGTGTAGGTGAGGTAGACCACCGCGAGGTTCGTCGTTAAGACGACGCATTGGGAATCGGAGTCCGGGCAGTCGGCGACGTCAAACTCATAGTCGGGCTTATTGCCGGTGACCTGAAAGGTGAGTTTATCTCCGAGATCGGTCCATTGCGGATCGAGTTGCAGGGGGAGCTGCTGAGCGAGGAGCGGGAACGCGAGAAAGAGCGTGGCGACCGCGACGGCGCAGCGAATGGGGCACTGGGGCATGTGAGGGTTACGCGTTAGGGGCGCGGATGGGTTCAAGTGCATTCGCGGGGCGAAGGGTTGCAGGGAACGTCCTACAAAATTGGGGCTCCCATCCCCTCTAGCACCTCGTCACTGCTCATGCACAAGCTAACTGGTAGACTGACTCCGCCGAGTTCTCACCTTATGCCCCAACGATTGCAGGACACCGGCTGTGGGGGCCTCGCGCGAACCAGAGCTCTTGCGGGCCTAGCCGGGCTGACTCTTGCTGCTCTATTTATCCTTCTGCTCTTGGGCGAGACCGGCGCTCGCAATTCCCGGAACTGGGAAACCGGCGGATCGACTCGCGCCTTAGTACCTTGTGAGTGGAGAGAGCACGGACCGAATGAATCGAACCTCGATTCAGATGCTGGCCGCCGCCACCTTACACACGACGCTCTAACAGCCGAGAACACCGCGATTCACCACGCGGACCGAAGCATCGGCGTACGCTCAGGGAATTTCGTCAGCTACGCAGCCTATCGGGCCGGGCGCGACGCGTGCATCAGCGACCTTTTTGAGAAGATCGCCGCGACACACCAAGTCTCCACGGAACGGGTTCGAGCCGCTCTCGTCCAGCGAAGCTTGTTGGCGGATGGCGCCGTCTTCTTGGTATTCGGCCTCCTCTATGCGGGCGTCTGCTACGCGGTCGCCGGATGGCTGCGACGCCGAGTTCCCGCTGACCAGAGGTTGGCGGTCTGGCTCACTGTGGTCATCTTCTCCGCGTTGGCTGCAACGGCCGGCGTGATGCTTGGCGAGATTGGGGTCGTGTTGGTTGAATCAACCAGGCTGGATACCCAGCACTTGAGCTACCGCATCGAACGTATTCCCTGGGCGCAGCACCACGGAAGCGTATGGGGTGCGGGAGTGGCGCTGTTTTGGCTCGTTTCCATGCTGCGATTTCAGCGTCCCGAGCGAGCTGCGGCTCCGAGGAAGAGCGTCCTGGAACTTGGCTGACACTCCAATGAGCGTGCTTGAAGTTGCTTAACGCCTAATGCACCCATTCAATGGTTTGAGCCAAAAGGCACAATTGCGCGGCAGGCCACAGATTAGCGGCAATGCGCTCTCGCTCAGCCTCAAATACGGAAACGGGCGAAGATCGAATCGGAGGCCCAGATCTAAACTCTAGGCATGGACATTCTCGGAATTGACTTCACGAGTCGTCCACGGCGCAGAAAGCCGATCACCTGCCTGCGATGCCGGTTGGAGGGAAACGAACTGCACGCCGGCCAGCTCGAAAAGTGGTCTGACTTCGCGAGTTTCGAGTCCGCTCTCAAGCAGCCCGGCCCGTGGATCGCCGGAATCGATTTCCCGTTCGGGCAAGCTCGCCAATTCATCGAAACCATCGGTTGGCCAGCGACGTGGCAAGACTATGTCCAGCACGCCGGGAGTCTCGAACGCAGCGCATTCCGCAAGGCGCTCGACGGCTACCGCGAGAATAGACCGGCCGGGAGTAAGGAATATCGACGGCGGACGGATATCGCTGCCGGCTCGATCAGCCCGCAAAAACTCTACGGCATTCCGGTCGGCTTGATGTTCTTCGAGGGGGCGCCCCGTCTGCTATCGTCCGGCGTCACAATTCCGGGCCTGCACAAAGGCGATCCGGAGAGGATCGCCGTCGAAGCTTATCCCGGCGTGCTTGCGCGCCAGTTTCTAGGAAGGCGCAGCTACAAGAACGATACAAAGCGCAAGCAGACCGACGAGCAACACCGGGCGCGGCGGGATCTCTTCGCGGAGATTGTCGACGGCGAACTCTGCGAGCGCTACGGCATCATCGTGAAAGCCGAAGCAACACTCTGCGATGATCCCGGCGCCGATCAGCTCGATGCGCTGCTATGCGCGATCCAAGCGGCCTGGGCTTGGCGCAACCAAGAGCGCACTTTCGGCGCACCGAAAGACCTCGACCAGCTTGAAGGTTGGATCGCCGATCCAAGCCTGTCCGACTGGGGACGCTAGCGCGGAAGGACCGGAGGGGACGAGCCACGGAGGCGTTATTGTTGGCGCGCGGTTCCTACCCGGCGCTTACGCACCGGGCTAACCTTATGTCGCCCCGCTGGGGCTAGAGAGGGATTGGGGCGTCGCGATCGTTTCCCACAGCTGGCGCTGTAGGCTGTTGGTTGCGCCGCCCCCTTTGGGGGCTGGCGACGCTGACGCGGAAGGAAGGCGGGGAAAGGATCGTGCGGGATCGGTGCGGAAGCGCGGGTTAGCGGCGGCAGCCTGGGGTGACAGTCAACGAGTGACAGTCACCTGCGGGCGGAGGACGGCGCGGGGGAAGAAGGGGGTCGCAGGCTCAGGCCCTGGGCTACGACAATGCCGCCCTAGGGGCTCGGAAATTCGGCGGCAACTCGCCCCGGCGGAGGCCCTTGCGCTATGATCCATGCGTCATGAACCGCCCCTGGCTCCTGCTCCTTCTCCTTTCCCTTGCGCCGCAGTTCGCCGCCGCTCAATTTCCGAACCCTTATCGCATTGAAGAAGGCTGGGCGAAACTGCCAGACAATCGTCCCATGGGCGCCCTTGGCGGCCTCAGGATGGCTCCTGACGGCAAGCATCTTTGGGCTGTTGTGCGCTGCACGCCCGATGCTCCTTACGGCGCCGAGTGCCTCGAATCCGACCTCGACCCCGTCCTCAAATTCGATCTTGAGGGCAACGTTGTCGATAGCTTCGGCGCCGGTCTGATCATCTGGCCCCACGGCATCGAGATCGACGCCGACGGCAACATCTGGGTCGCCGATTCGGTCGACCCCAAGAACATGCCCGAGGGGAATCGCGGCCAGCAAGTCATCAAGTTCAGTCCCGACGGCAAAGTGCTGATGCACATCGGCACGCCCGGTAAAGCGGGCAAGGACGAGACGCACTTTAACGCTCCTTCCGACGTCGCTATTCTCCCCAACGGAGATATTCTCGTCGGCGACGGTCACGCCGTCGACGGCAATAACCGCGTCGTCAAATACTCCTCCGACGGCAAGTACCTGATGGAGTGGGGCAAGACGGGCTATGGGCCCGGCGAGTTCCGCGGCGTCCACGATCTTGCCGTCGACGAGCGCGGACGCGTCTTTGTCGCCGACCGCGCTAACAACCGCATCGAGATCTTCGATGGTGACGGCAAGCATCTCTCGAGCTGGTATCAGTTCGGACGCCCCAGCGGCATCTACTTCGGACCGGGCGACAAGATCTATGTAGCCGACTCATCGTCGAACAACGTGTCCAATCCCGGCTGGCACATCGGCATCCGTATCGGCGACGCCAAAACGGGATGGGTCGAAGAGTTTGTCCGCTGGCCTTGGTCGGACCCGACCAAAACAAACGGCGCAGCCGCCGAGTCGGTGGCGGTGGATAACGAGGGCAATCTGTACGGCGGAGAGCCGTTCCAGCGCGTGCTGCGCAAGTACGTCCGCGTCCAGCCGTAAGCTGCGCTCAGGGACAGTCACTCGTTGACGGTCCCTGACCTTGCCGGCGCAACCTCGGGCCTTTTTCCCTGGTATAGCCGCACGGCTAACCAAGCTCCCAACA
>CAZYOX010000357.1:0-4471 GCA_964649285.1 uncultured Bryobacterales bacterium
GACGGGCAGGATCGAGTAACGAACTTCGTCGGCGAGGCCAAGGCGGAGACAGTCGCCGCATACGGAACCGCCTCCGACGAACCAGATGCTGGCGAATGCGGGCCGTAGGCGTCGATTGACGAATTCGGAGAGGTCGCCGGAATAGAACTCTACGGTTTCGCGGCGCGGCAAGTCGCGGCTGGTGAGAACGAAGACGGGTTTCTGGCCGTACGCCCAGCCCAGTCCCTTGGCTTCGAAGTTGAGCGCGGTCTCGTAGGTTCGCGAGCCCATGACGTAGCAGTCGATGGTCTTGAGGAACTCCTCGACGTACTGCGGAGTTAGCTCCTCGCCGGCGTCGAACTCGTCGGAGGTTTCCGTCCAATCGACGCGGCCGTTTCTGCGGGCAATGAAGCCGTCGAGGCTAGCCGCCATGTGGATGGTGACGCGGGAGTTGGGGGTGGGCATGGTGTTGATTTTGGCATTTTGCGGGAGGCCCGCTGAAGCGGGCTGGGGGAGGGAGGGGTGCGGTCACCTCGGATACCAGGCCTACAAGGCGTGGCCTAATTGGGAGCCCCGTGGAACGGGGCTGAGCACGCCTTTACACGAACGGGGGTAGCGGCGCCGACGGAAGTTCAAGGCTGCGGATTGGGGGGACAGTCCACGTAGGGACAGTCCCCGGCAGGCATCGAGAATGCGACGAGAGGGATGGCAGTGCTGCGTGCGAGTTGACGCGGCACCCGCCGGGCGTGGCGCACTGCAGCGGTTAGACGCGGGTGAAGATGGAGTTGCTGAGCGTGCCGGTGCTGTCGGAGAAGGATTCCGCTTCGATGCCGAGCGAGTGCAGGATGCTCAGGTACATGTTGGACATTTGCGTCTGGCCGTCGCGCCAGTACGTGCCGTGCTTGAGGCCCATGTTGCCGCCGCCGACGATGAGGGTCGGCAGATTCACGGAGGTGTGCGTGGTGCTGGCGCCGCTGCCGTAGAGCACGATGGTGTTGTCGAGCACTGTGCCTTCGCGGTCCTTGTAAGAGTTCATCCGCTCGAAGAAGTGCGCGAGTTGCTGGCTCAAGAACAAGTCGTACTTGGCGAAGTCGAGTTGGCCTTCCGGATCGGTGGCGTGCGAGAGGTTGTGGTGCGTCTTCGACAGGCCCAGCTTGAGCGGGAAGGTGTCGCTGATGCCCATGCCGTCTTCGCGGTTGAGCATGAAGGCGATGGATCGCGTGATGTCGGCGTCGAAGGCCAGCGCGATGAGGTCGAACATCGCCTGGTAGTATTCCGCGGGATCGCCCTCGTTCGTCGCTTCGAGGTTGACGTGCGAGTAGTCCTGCTCCTTGAGCGGGATGTCGATCCACTGCTCGGAGGCGATCAGGCGCGACTCGACTTCGTTGAGCGACGTCAGGTACTGATCCATGCGTTCGCGGTCGGACTTGCCCAATTGCTTGTCGAGCGCGCGGGCGCTTTCGGCCACGGCATCGGCGAGTTTGATGCGCTGCTGCAACTGGTCGCGCTGCGATTCGAGCGAGGCGCGGTCGACGCGGAAGAGGCGGTCAAAGATTCGCCGCGGGTTGTTCTCTGCAGGAATCGGACGGCCTTCAAGGCTGTAGGAAATGGTGCCCGTGCGCGACAGGAAGCCCGTGCCGGCGTCGATAGACAACACCAACGACGGCTGACGACAGTACTGCTTGGTGTGCAGGGCGACGACCTGATCGAGCGCCACGGAGTTGTAGACTTCGCGTTCGGGAATGTAGAGTGGGGCTCCGGTGAGCCACATATCCGAACACGTGTGCGGGTCGGCCTTCGGTCCGCTGGGATGGTAGAGGCCGCCGAGGAAGCTCAACTGTTTGCGGAACGGGCTGAGCGGTTCGGTGGACTTGCCGAAGACGAACTGGCCGTCTTTCTCGGCGCGCGGGAACCAGCTCCATTCATCGAGACGATTCTCTTCGCGCGGCAGCGACATGCCGTTGGCGGTGTAGAGCGCGCAGAAACGGCGCGGGATCCGATCGGTGATTTCGGCGCCCATGGCGTCGAGCACCGGCAACGCGAGAGCCATGCCGCCTATGCCTCTAAGGAAGCCTCTCCGGTCGATCTTTAGGGCACGTCTCATGGGTCTCTCCGTTCTACTTCTCGAGAAACGTCTTGCTATGGACGACGAAGCGGATCATATCCTGCATCCGGTAGCCGTCCGCTCTTAATGTTAACCCGTCCTGTTTCAGCGAGTTGAGCTCATTGTACGTCAGGGTACGGCCGTTGGCGTAAGTCATCAGATGCTTGAGCACGCTGAAGGCGACTTGGTCGATGCGGTCTTCGCTGAGGTATTGCTTCAGCTCGTTGACGCCGGAAACCTCTGTGCCGTCGGGCAAGGTCGAGGAGGCGTCGGCGTGCTCGCGCTTGAGGCGTCCGCCAGCGTCAAACTCTTCCAGGGCAACACCCCAGGGGTCGATCTTCATATGGCATTGCATGCAGCCGGGAATGCTGCGGTGCTGTTCGAGGCGTTGGCGCAAGGTAAGTCCCTGGGTGTCGGCCTTGAGGTTGGGGACGTTGGGAGGCGGAGGGTCGGGGGGCTCCGCTATGATTTTGCGAGCCATCCAAGCGCCACGCTTGACCGGGTTCGATTCGCGTCCGTCGGAGAGGCCGGCCATAAAGGCCGCTTGGCTCAGCAGGCCGCCCAGCTCTGGACGTCCGTGAACGATGGGGACAAACTCGAAACCGCTGTCGGTCTTGCCGGTGAGGCCGTAGTAGTCGGCCGTCACTTCGTTCTCGATGACAAAGCCGGAGGCGATCAGGTTGCGGGCAGGCAGATTCTGGCGCATCAGATACTGCACCAGCTCGACAGGCTCTTGGCGTAGCTGCGAGCGCACCGCGCGCGTGAGCTTGGGGAAGCGCTGCTTGTCGGGCTCGACGACATCGAACTTCTCGATGTTGAGCCACTGTGGGACGAATTCGTTGGTGAAGCGAGTGAAGCGCGGATCGGCGATCATGCGCTGGACCTCGCTATCCAAGTGTTGGCGCAGCGTGCCAGCGGCGGCCAGTTGTAGCGTCTTCTGGTCCGGGGGGCCGTTCCACAAGAAGTAGGAAAGTTTCGAAGCGAGCTCGTAGTCGGTAAGCGGCTCGGCCAAGGGCGAGGAGCTGGCCTCCACCAGAAACAAGAATTGCGGCGAAGCGAGGGCGACTTGCAACGCTTCTTTGATGCTGTCGCGGAAGCTGCGCCCTTGCTCGCGGGAGCGGTCGAAGACGGCGACTAGAGCGGCTTGCTCGGCTTCGGTCGCCGGCCGCCGATAGGCGCGCGTCGCAAAACGTCCGATGATCTCGCGAGCATAAGCTGCCGCATCAGACTTGCGATCGAACGTTCCAAAGATGTTAGTGTGCGTCGTCGGCGGCCAAGTCTCGTAGAACGGGCCTTCGAACTCGACGGAGCGAATGACCAAACGGGGCATGTCGCGGCCGTCGGTGTATTCGCTGCGAACGCCGATCTCGTGGAAACCGGCTAGGTAGTTGACGTTATTCTTCTCTACATCAGGGCTGGGAAAGTCGCTGATGGAGCCTTCAAAGACGAAACGAGCCAGTTCGGTGTTGGGCACCGGTTGCGGAGGGCCTACAGGGACCAGTGTGCTGCCGCAATCGCGACGCAGGCCTAGATGAACGCCCAGGCGCGGCACTTGCGCTTCGAAAACGGCAACGCGTTTGGCGAGATCGCTGTCTGCGCTGACCGGCGTCAGCACGACGCGGTCGAGAGCTTTCAGTCCAAAGTGCTGCGCCTCGATTTCGAGCGGACCCGGCTCGAGTCTCACGGCGACAAAGGCTGGATTCTCTAGCGTACCGGGGAACTTACGTCCGCCCAGCGTCAGGTTCACCTCTTGCGTCAGCTCGGGCGCAGGCAGGGAGAGCGACCTTCCTGGCTGCAACAGAGCTTGTAGTTCGGCTTCGTCGAGGGCGCGCTTGTAGACGCGCACTTCATCGATTTGGCCGCGGAAGAAGTTCGTATAAGAGACGCGTCCGATGTGCAGGTCGATTGTATTGTCGAGGTTCGCGTCGCGGACTTCGCCGACAGCGACCGGGTAGCCGTTGACGTAGAGCGACGCTTCTTTCTTGTCGCGGCGCACGACAGCGGCGATGTGCTGCCAAGCGCGAGCGCGGAGCACGCCGCGGGGGGACGTCACGGAGCCGTTGCTCTCGTTGTCGGGACCGACCGTAGATAGCTGCAGCGCGCCGCGAGCGCCGGGCATATGCAGGCGCCAGCCGGCCGACTGATCGAAGCCGCCGGCGACGACAATGCCGGCGGCTCGCAACTGCGTCGGATAAATCCAAGCGGATACCGTGAAATCGCCGGCGCCGACATTCATCTGGTCGTTGTGGGCGACTAGAACCGAATCGTCTTCGCCGTCGAGCGAAGGAGCTTGGCCGAAGGGCGAGGATGTGAGCTGCGTCTCTCCCTCAAGCGCGACGCCGTTGGCCGTATCAAGAGACCAGGCGCCGGCGACGTCTTGGTCGAGCT
>CAZYOX010000358.1:0-4467 GCA_964649285.1 uncultured Bryobacterales bacterium
CCGAGTTCATCTCTGGATTCGTCATCGGATCGAACTTCAGCAGATAACGCTCGCCCCTAGAATCCTCGACCATGAAGCCAGGCGTGATTCCTTCCGTCTTGGCCGAAATGATCTGCAAGGGGCCTTCCGCCGGAGGATGATCGTTGCCCGGCCCCCGCAGCAGATCTTCTCGGGTGAAGCCGGGGGTTCCAATGCGGTTTGTGAACCACTCGCTGTCGGGAACTTCGCCCAGCGTATTTACCGCCTGCGCGGGAATCAGTTCCCCTGGCTTATTGCCTTGCGCTTCGGAAGAGCGGCCGAACGTGTAGAGGAAGAGGTCGTAGTAGTCGCTCAGCTCTCGCTCTGCCGCGGTCTCCAGCGCAAGCGGCGGCGGAGTTCGGAGCAGGGGATCGTCGTCGTAAAACTTCGCCCCCAAAACGAGCAATGGCGAAATGAGAAACAGCGCGAATAGTTTCTTCATTGCCTACGCTCCTCCTAGAACGGACTGCCCCAGCGCAACCATAACCTAGCCGACTCGTGGCTAAACGCCAAATCCAGCCGCAAGAAAGTCGCGTTACGGACGTTGAAGCGGAAGCCAACGCCCGCCGACGTCTCCATCTTGTCCCAAGCGAAGTCCTGGCGCTTGGCCACCGCCTGGCCGCCGTCCACGAACAGCGCCATGTCTAATCCGCTAAATGCTTCCCAGCGGTACTCGGCGTTCAACACAAGAATGTTGTCGTCATAGAAGCGATAGTTGCGGAAGCCGCGCAATTCCTGCGGACCGCCGATGAAAGGCTTCAGATAAAAAGGAATGGTTTGCCCGTCGCGCGTAAAGTTCAATTCAGTGCGCGCGCGCAACGCGATCACCCTTCGCCGGTTGAAAAACGGAATGTAGTGCTGGATCTCGGTTTCCCACTTGTTGAAATCATGCCGACCCCAGTCTAAGTCTTGATAATTGGTCAACTCGGTGCGCAGCAATGTGCCGCTGCGCGCAAGGGACTTATTGTCCCGGCAGTCCAGCGAGGCAAAGGCTCCAACGCGTGCGAAGTCTCCTTGATCGGCCAAGCCCGGAAGCTGCGTCGCGCCGAACACTTCGGACGTCGGCCGAAGCCCTCCAGGGGGGTACCCGTTGCCGACGTTCGTTTGCAAGTACCCAATTTTCCCGCCCACGCGAAAGCGGCTCCGCGCCGCCTTGAACGCCAACAAGCCGTCGAAGGCCGTGTCTTCCAACTGGTACGTCGAACGATCTTCCACTCTCGACTCGGGACCCAAGCCGTAAAAATCAACCCGAGTCAAGGTACGGCGCTCCGCTTTCAAATTCCAATCGAGGTTCGAGTCGGGCAGATCGGGCGGCGAAAAGGCGAGGGAATATCGCTGGGATTTCGCGAACGAGGCCACCGCGAAAGAGGCGAGGTTCACTTTCCCTCCGGCCAGATCCTTCCGTGCGTATTGGAATCCCAAGGCTACGCCCTGCCCAGTGGCCAGCCCGCCCAGCTTCGGGAAGAAGCCGTCCGCCCCTTGGCCCAACTTCTGCAGCAGTTGGCGTTCCTCGAACAACAGGATCTTTTCTTCAATCGGATCGGGTCGGGCAGGCGAAAGGTCCTTCGCTTTCTCCTCCCGTTGCCGCTGGATCTCTTCGGCACGTGAACTCGGCGGATCCTGCGCTAGGGCCCCTGACGACGCCAAGCACAGCGTCGCAATCATGCCGATTACCCGCCAGAATGCGATCGCCATTGTGTACCAAGCAGCAGAGATTTGAGCCGCGAAAGAGTCGCGGAAAGGTCTACCGTACTTCCTCCCAGCGGCGGCTTTTAGCCGACTTTAGAGCAGCATCCAATACTTCTTGAGTTCTGTAGCCGGATTCAAATGAGGGATTTACGGTTTTTTGTTGCCGAATCGCTTGAATAAACTGAAAAGCTTGATCGTAGCGGTATGACCAGCGCGGATCGCCCTCGCTTAGCGCCCGGGGCGCACCTGGCAGTTTCCACTCGCTCTCGGGCAACTCGACGCGTTCGAGGCGGCTGGCCGGGTCCTTGGCGGCCGCCTTGGTCGTCAGCCAAATCGCCCGAGGATGGGCCATGCTCATCAGCGCACCGCCCTCGGTCCCGTAGACCTCGATGGTCATTTCCTCCGTGATGTCCGCGCCGCGTCCCGGGCAGACGCGCGACAACTCAAAGGTTCCCACCGCTCCCGACGCAAACTCCGCTAAGAAGGCGATCCAATCTTCCACGTCGGAATTTGGATCTTCACGAAACTTGCGCTCCGTGGCCGTCAGCCGTGCGATGTCGCCCGCCAGCCAATGGCAAAGGTGGATCAGGTGGCTGCCGATATCGCCCAGCACGCCGCAGCCCGCCTGTGCTTTAGTCGACCGCCAGCCGAGCGTGTGCCCAGCCAGAGCCATCAGGTAAGCCCCGCGGATGGAGCGTATCTCGCCAAGCTCTCCTTGGTCGACTAGCTTCTTCAGGTATCGCACCGCCGGGATGAACTCGTATGTAAAGGCCGTCATGTGCACCTTGCCGGAAGCCTGCGCCGCGTCGCGCATTTCGCGCGCTTCCGCGGAGTTGAGCGCGAGAGGCTTCTCGCACAACACGTGCTTTCCGGCCTCAAACGCCGCCAGGGCAATCTCGCGGTGCAGATTGTTGGGCGTGGCGATCACAACCGCGTCAATGTCATTGCGGGCCATGACCTGGCGATAGTCTTGGGTTGTTTCGGGAGCGCCGATCGCTTCCGCGGACTCCCGCGATCGCGAGCAGGCGAGCGCCAACTCGACATCGGGGCACAGTCGGAGGCCAGCGGCATGTATGCGGCGGCCCACGGAGCCGCAGCCAATTAGGGCGATTCGAACAGAGGACATTCAGCCGATTGTAATCGAACGGTCAGTCTTCGATGATGACCTGTGCGATGGCTGTTTGACGGGTGTGCGACATCGACACCAGCGCCCGCCGGTAACCCATCTGCTTAGCCCGGCTCAGAGCGCCGCCGGAAAGGTTCAGGGAAGGGCAGCCGCCCGGGCCATTGGTGATCTCCAGGTCTCTCCAATGGACGCCCCGGTTCCAGCCGGTGCCGAGCGCCTTCATCGCCGCTTCCTTGGCCGCAAAGCGCGCGGCATAGCGTTCGTAGCGGTTGGCTTTGTCTTCCACGTAAGCGATTTCGCGCGCCGTGTAGACCTTGTCGAGGAAGCGATGGCCGTGCCGGTCGATCACCAGCCGCATGCGCTCGACGTCTTCCATGTCGATGCCGATGCCCAGGATCACACGCCTAGATATCCTTTCCTGGGGAGGTGAGCGTCAGCTTGCCGTGCTTGACGCCCTTTGTCGCCAATAGCGAGTTGGCGAGCTGCTGCACCTGTGCCGCCGGACCTTTCAACGCCAATACTTCCAGGCAGTTGTCGTGGTCCATGTGCACGTGCATGGTCGACAGAATGATGTGGTGATGGTCGTGCTGGATGTCGAGCAGTTTGTCCGACAACATGCGCACGTGGTGGTCGTAGACCAGCGTCAGCGAACCGGCCACGATGGCGTCGGGCGCCTTCCAGTTTTCCTGCACCAGCTCATCGCGAATCAGATCGCGGAAGGCCTCGGAGCGGTTGCTATAGCCCCGCTGCGCAATCAGCGCGTCGAACTTCTCAAGCAAGTCTTTGTCGATCGCGACGCCGATACGAGCTAGCGAACTCATGCACGGAAGAGTACCACGACCGCGTCAGCCTCGCGTGATCTCTGCCGGGGAGAAGATGTCATGGCGAATTCGCTCAGGCTTTCGCGGCCGACCTGGATTGGCTTAACGCTCACTTGCACTCGCTCTCCAAGCCGACATGGGATAAGCTAGCAGGCTGGTTGTCCACCGATGCCGGCTGGCGACCGCTCCCATGGGCCGACACTCAATTTCGTGCTGAAGTTCTCGCTCAGCCTGCTGCGCCCTTACTGGGGCTGGCTTGCGATCGTCATCGCGTCGATGTTGCTTGAGACGGCGATGAGCCTTGCCTCTCCCTGGCCCCTCAAAATTGTCTTGGACTATGTGTTGGAACCAGGCGTCCTGCCAGCTTGGGCCGGGAGAGTGCTCGGCCAAACTCCCAGCCCGATGCGGCTGCTCAATGTTGCCGCTGGGTCCACAGTCGTCATCGCGATGCTGCAGGGAGCAAGCGCCTATCTGACCGCCTATTACACGGTGAGCATTGGGCAGTGGATCGCTCACGATCTCCGGCAGAGCGTCTACGCCCACCTGCAGCGGCTATCGATGTCGTACTACGACCGCAACCAAGTCGGACCCATCATCAGCACGATTACCGACGACATCAACGCGGTGCAGGACTTCACCTCTACCTCGATGCTCGACTTGGCCATCGACGCCCTCACCGTCGTGGGCATGTTGGCAATCATGTTGTCGATCAACTGGCGCTTCACTTTGATTGCGCTAGCGCTAACGCCTCTCCTCATCTTGTTCGCCCTGCGTCTGCGTTCCACGATGAGCGAGGCCACTCATGTTGTGAGG
>CAZYOX010000359.1:0-4448 GCA_964649285.1 uncultured Bryobacterales bacterium
GAAGCGTACCCTGCAGTACTGGCGGCTTATTGGCGAGGGGCCCAAATTCTTCAAAATCGGGCGCCGCTGCTACTACCACCCGGATGCAATCGCGGAGTTCGTCGAGCAAGGCGGGCTGGGCCGATGACCGGCCTTCGGCCTATCAGCACCATCGCCCGCGACCTCGGCGCCCCGGAGATCAAAGACGGCCGTTGCGCTGCCTGGTATCGAGGCGGCTCGAATCCCAGAAGCCTCAAGCTCGACGACGACAAGGGTGCCTGGTACGACTTCGGCAAGCAGCGCGGAGGCGGCATCATCGACCTTGTGATGCTGGCGCTCGGCTGTGACCGGCGCGGGGCCGTCGATTGGCTTCGCCAACGCTACGGACTCGCAAAACCCGACGCGGCCATGCGTTCGCGGCGTGAGGCGATACGACCGGCGGCGCTGAGCCTTGCGGAATGGCGATGGGGCCTTGTGCAAGGCCTTCGGGCTGTCCGCAATTGCGCCTGGGACGCCTGGAACGAAGCCGAAACGCTATATCGTGGCCTTGAGCGAGTCGGTGACCTTCCGGCTACCGAATGGCGACGGCTGAGGCAGCGGCTCAAGCTCGCGGATGGAATCGACCGCTACATCAACCATCTGCAATCGCTCTCAACTCCCGACCTGTTGGCGTTGCGCCAACGCTTGGAGGGCCAATGACACCGGCAACGCCATGGGCGCGAGACGCCCAAAGAATCGAGGCGGAGCTACTCGCCATGCCGGAACCGCAAGCGGCGGAATGGCCGGACCCCGATCCCCTTCCCGATGACCTTCCGCCGGTCGAATCGTTCAACACCGAGTTGCTGCCGTCGTCTATGCGCCCGCTTGTCGAGGATGTTGCCGAGCGCATGCAAGTACCCACCGACTACCCCGCAGTGGTTCAGACGCTCTGCATCGCGGGGGCCGTCAACAGGCGGGCAGTCATCCAGCCGAAGGCGAACGATGCAAGTTGGAAAGTGGTTCCGAATCTTTGGGGCGGAATCGTGGGACCGCCCGGTTACCTCAAGTCGCACGTCATTCAATCCATCACCGCTCCCTTGGTTCAGATACAGAACGAATGGCGGCGCGAGTACGACGAAGACCTGCGGAGATTCGCCAGCGACAGCGAAGAACACGTCCTGCGCGTCTCCGCATGGAAGGAGCAATTCAAGGCGGCGTCCAAGAGCGGCAAGGCGGCGCCGGAAAGGCCGGCAGATGAACCCACCGAACCCAAGCTGCGGCGGCTGATTGTCCACGACTCCACTTTCGAGGCTCTACACCAAACGATGAGCGCGAACCCGGCCGGCGTCCTAGCTGTGCGCGACGAGTTGCCCGGTTGGTGGAGTCAACTCGACCGCTCAGGACGTGAAGGCGAACGGGCGTTTGCATTGCAGGCGTGGAACGGAGATACCGGCCATACCATCGACCGGATCGGGCGCGGCACAGTCCATGTTGAGGCGTGCTGTATGTCCATGTTGGGCGGAATCCAGCCGGGGCGCTTGCGCTCCTACTTGCCCGAGGCCGTCAAGGATGGACCGGGTAATGATGGCCTGATTCAACGGTTTCAGCTACTCGTTTGGCCGGACACGGATTCTACCTGGAGCTACATAGACCGCATGCCGAACCCGACCGCCGCAGAGCAGTCCATGCGTGTTCTTCAGTGGCTCACGTCGCTCGATTCCGAAGAGCCGTTGCTGTTGCGGTTCGCTCCCAACGCCCAAGAACTATTCGTCAATTGGCTCGCGGAATTGGAAGGCAAGGTTAGGCGAGAGGACTTGCATCCGGCGCTTATCTGCCACGTCAGCAAATACCGTTCCCTCATGCCATCGCTTGCCCTGCTGTTCGAGTTGGCGGACGCCGCGGCGGACAACCGTATCTCGCAAACCGTCTCGCTCAGACATGCCCAACAGGCGGCTGCATGGTGCGAGTACTTGGAGTCTCACGCCCGCAGGATTTACTCGTGCGTCGTTACTCCCCAGCTCCGGGCAGCAAGAGACCTGGCAGGCAAGATCAAGCGCGGGCAACTCCTGGGGCCGTTCTCGCTGCGTGACGTGTACTTGAAAGGCTGGAGCGGACTCGACACGCCCGATGCTGTTCGGCAGGCGGTCGAAGTCTTGGATGATGCAGGCTGGCTGCGCTCGCTACCGTCCACGCCTAATTCGTCCGGGGGCCGCCCGGGCGCCAAGTACGCCATCAACCCGAAGGCGGTGTCCCGATGAAGTGGTTGCGATGGGAACCCCGTAACTTTGCGGACTCGCCTAAACCCGAACCTACAGAACCTACAAAACCCGGTTTTGATGGTTTTGTAGGTTCGCACTTACGGGAATCCCAAAAGATAGCCGGGGGAAATGTAGGTTTTGAGGGCACTGATATCGGCGCCGCTAAAGAGCTAGCAACTACCGATGCCCTTGCCCGAGTTAACGCTGCCGGCGTACGGATGACTACTCATCAAGGCGAGCGAGTCATCGCGGTACCTGAAGCCCAAGACACGCCCCTGCTACGGCAAGCCCTAGCAACGCTGGGGTATGCGAGGTGTCGCCTTTTCCATTTGAACACCACTCTATACAAGGGCAAGAGCAGCGATGAGATAGCAGAAGCAATACAAGGTGATCAGCGATGAGACGACCAAATCTTTTGAGATCCGCTCAAGTACGAACCTACAAAACCTACAGAACCTCGGCGGCCCGAATAGCCCCGGATGATCCGCTCGGGCTGGGGCTGGATGACCTACCGGCCGTAGAGCGAGAACAAGACAGAGAGGCCACGTGGAAGCTGTTGGACCTTGCCGATGACTTTGACTCCGCCTGCAATCAACTACAAGAAAGACACGCTAGAAAAAGAAAAGCAGTTGGCTGCGGCAATTTTGCTTCGAGCAATCGAGGATCTAACGATGCCGAGGTTTCACAATGACGCTGCCAAGTTTCTGTTCTCCGATATTCCAGAACAAGTTGCACATCGCAAGTATTGGCTGGCGCTTGCTGGCCTTGCGTCTGATTCTTTGGCTCGTCTTGAACGCCTTGAGCCCGCAGACATTGGCGCACGGCTCGCAGCTTCATCACAACGGCGATCAACGCACCGCGACGACCGATGACACCACAAGGGGTGGGGCGGCTTCGATCCTTAGGCGTATGGCTCCAGACCGTCGGCCCTACCTTCGTGTGTGTGTTGACAATGCTGGCGTTTGAGAAAAGGCTATGAGACCAACAACAAAACAAGACAAAACGATGAAGGGAACAGCAAGGCCGGACCGCAACAAACCACTGGCACTGGCGCCGCTGGAGTCAGTGCCGAAACCGCCGTCTTACTTGAGCGACCCGGCGGCGATGGCCTACCACATCTTCGCGGGGCTGCTGTTCGATTCGGGGCGGCTCTGCCAGTCGGATCTATTCGCGGTCGAGGGACTGGCGCAGGCCTATGCGGACTGGAGGGACGCTTGCGACCTAGTAGACGAACTGGGCGCGGCGTATCCCGTCGAGCGCAAATCACCGGACGGCACGCCTAGAACGGAGTGGAAGGCGAACCCGGCGGTGAGCATCAGGAACGAGGCCGACAAGCGGGTACGCGGCTGGCTTCAATCCTGCGGGCTGACCCCGGCGGATCGGGCGAAGGTATCGGCGCTGACCCCGGCAGAAGATCCCGCCGACGAGTGGGGAGATCTTCTCAAGCAATAAGTGAGGAACCATGAGCACCTATACAAAATTCCCCGACAGCCGAGTGACTTTCGACGGCGTTAGCAGGGGCCAGCAAGCCGTGGCGGCGGCGGCCCTGGAGAAGATCGCGGAACGGCTCGACGAACAGAAACAGACGGGCGCAGCGGAACTGCTGAGGCGCTTCGGTTGCGCGATATGCGAACAGATCATGGCGGCAATAGAGGACGAACGCCGTGGATAACGAAATCGGATCAATCCAACTCGGCAACCTCAGCGTCGTCACCTTGCTGCGCCTCAAGACGCTGTTTCTTCAGTTGGCCAGTGACGCAAGAGCCGCAGGGGACACCGGCGCGGAGGGCTTCTTAACCGAACTATCGGCACTTTGCGAAACGGCCCGCGAGCGAAACGTCGCGGCGATGTTCCGGCAAGATGGCCCGCTCAATTAGGTTCAACTTCACCGAATGAAGGACTTGGCAGTATAATGTTGGTAGCTTCTTGTTCATACCTCCGGCGGGCGCGGAGCCGGTTCGTCCACTTGGCGTCCGACGGTTTGAACAAAGAGCAAGGCTCTACGCCACGCAAGATCATCGGTCGCGCTGAGACGGAAGTTCACGGCGGCGGATGACGCGGCAAGACGAAGAGCGGAGCGAGAGACGGGCGGCGCGGACGGAAGAGCCGACCCCCGAATTGAGACTCCCTGGCGAAGACGACATGACTGGTACGGGACGGAAGCGCCCAACTCCAGCACCGTCGTTAGTTCGTCGCCAGCCTAAATCCAACGAGGGATATAGGAACGTCTGC
>CAZYOX010000360.1:0-4438 GCA_964649285.1 uncultured Bryobacterales bacterium
GTTGACCACGTTTACATCCACCTGGATCGGCGCGTCTTGCTCCGCTTCCTGAGCAAATAGCGGCAACGCGCTAAGCGCTGCGAGAACGATCAAGAGTCGCATGGGCGTAGTTCCCCGAGGTTCATTCTAGCCCATCAGGAAGACCTCGACGTAATCCTTAGCGTCTGGGGACCGCTACAGCGTCGATTCAATGCGAGTTAGTCTCTATCTCCCGGCCGGCAAGCCTCGCCTCGATATCCGGCTGATTTTCCATCCGCCAATTCCGCCAAGACTCCGCGTCCGCTGCCAATATCGAGGGGTCATTGCCAGGATGCGACCTGATCATTTCACTAGCGAACGGATGCGATCCGCCGCGCCCATCGGTCGCAACGGTAGCATCCTTGAGCGCTAAACCGCTGTTCTGACAGAAGAGCGGTTTGGTCACTCAGCACGAAATCAGGCGAATCAACCAAGTCATCCAGGCTTCCTGACACGAGACCAATACGTGCTCGGGGCTAACAGCCGAACGTTCTCGGGTCCCATCCGCACGCGAACCGGAAGCGTTCCGGCCAACTCTCCGTCGACCTGAACATAGACTCCTGCCGAGTTTTCGGCAGCCATAACCTCAACCATGGCGAGTTGCCGGTGCGTCACACCCTTGAGCTTGCCCACCGTCCGCGTGGCGACGGCGGCTAAATAACCGGTGTACTCCAGCGGTGACTGGGAACCAAAGCCGACGATATCGAAACGGTCAGCCAGCAGGTGAGCGCCCGGAGTCAAGATGAGTCCGCCTCCGTAGAGACGACTCTTAGAGATCACGATCAGGCCGCCAGTCCAGTTCTCGTCCCCCAACTGGGCCGTGATAGCGGATACCGGTTGCGTCAGTTGCTTCAAACCGCTCCAGACGTAAGCCAGAATGCCCACTTGTTGCTTAAAGCCCGCATTGACATCGTATACGGCCTTCGCATCGACTCCGGCGCCGCACATCAGCAGGAACAATCGCTCCGTGCCTTCCGTCAAAAACTGCACGACACCCAACTGAACTGCTCGCTCTTCCAGTTTCGGCAGAGCGGCGGCCGTCTCAACCGGGTTCAAGCCCATGCCGGTTTCACGGGCAAAGACGTTGGCTGTGCCTGCTGCCAAAGGAAGCATAGTCGCGTCGGACCCCGCGACGGCCTGCAACGCCTCGTTGATCGTGCCGTCGCCGCCAAGCGGAGCAATCAAGTCACAGCCCTTTTCGAGGCCTTCGCGGGCCTGCGCCTCTGCTCGCCGCTCGGAGGTCGTGGGCAACAACAGCACCTGGTCGACGTGCGTTCCCAAGGCTTCCGTGACCTGATCTACGGGCTTGGCCGGCTGATAGAAACCCCTGCCTGCCGTGGGATTGAAGATCAGGGCCGCGCGTCGATACCGGGTCTGGGCCAAAACCCATCATAATTCGCATATGACCTCTCAGCCGGCGGCCGCTGCCGAAGAGATCGCCCGTCTTCGAGACGAGATCCGTAAACACGAGCGCCTGTACTACGTTCTCGATCAACCAGAGATTAGCGACGCCGAGTTCGACGAGTTGATGCGCCGGCTGCAGTCTCTTGAGGCTGAGAATCCCCAACTCATCACAGCATCATCGCCTTCTCAGCGCGTCGGCGGGGCGCCGCGCGAAGGCGTCGAGAAGGCGATTCACAGCGTCCCCATGATGAGCCTGGAAAACGCCTTCAACGAAGGCGAAGTCCGTGCGTTCGACGCGCGCGTCCGTGAACGGCTAGGGATCGAGAGAGTAGATTACGTTTGCGAACTGAAGCTCGACGGCCTTTCCCTGGCCGTTCGCTTTTCGGATGCGCAACTTGCGCTCGCGCTGACGCGAGGCGACGGGACGACCGGCGAGGTCGTCACGGAGAATGCCAAGACCATCCGCTCGTTGCCTCTCCACGTCAACGACGCAGCGCTAGCCAGCGCGGGACTCGCGGGCGCCGATTTCGAGGTGCGCGGCGAGGTTGTCATGCCGCTCAGTTCGTTCCAGCGCATTAATGCGGCGCGACTTAAAGCCGACGAACCCGCCTACGTCAATCCGCGTAACGCCGCCGCCGGCGCCTTGCGGACCCTCGATGCCAGGGTGACCGCCTCACGCAATTTGGTGTACTTCACGTACGCTCTGTATTCGCCCGCAGCGCCGCGACTGACGCACTGGGACACTCTTGAAGCGCTCAGTAGCTTGGGCTTCAAGGTCAATCCAAATCGGAAAAAGGTTTCCGGCGTTGACGGCGTGATGGAGTTCGCCGCGCAGTCATTCGCCGAGCGCCATTCCCTTCCCTACGAAATTGACGGCGTGGTCATTAAGGTCGATTCGCTAGGGCAACAACGCGAGCTCGGCTTCACCTCTAAGTCTCCGCGTTGGGCCCTTGCATTTAAACCACAAGCCGAACAGCAAGAGACCACGGTTGAAGCCATTGAAGTCAACGTTGGCCGTACCGGCGCCGTTACGCCGACCGCATTGCTCCGACCGGTGTTCGTTGGCGGCGTGACGGTCTCCCGCGCCACGCTGCACAACGAAGATGAGGTCGAGCGGCTACAAGTGGCGGCAGGCGACACGGTGCTGGTCGAACGCGCCGGCGACGTCATACCCAAAGTCATCCGAGTCATCGATCGGCCCGAGGGTCGCCGGATCTTCAAGATGCCTTCGCAATGCCCTATCTGCGGTACGCCGCTGGTGCGCGAAGAGGGTGAAGTGATCCGGCGTTGCGTCAACGTCAGTTGCCCGGCGCGGCTGAAGGAATCTTTGCAGCACTTCGCTTCGCGCCGGGCGATGAGTATCGACGGCATGGGCGAACAACTCGTGGAGCAATTGGTCGAGCGCGGCATGCTGCACGGCCTTGCCGACGTCTATGCCCTCACGCAGGAGCAGATCGCCGGGCTCGAGCGGATGGGCGACAAGTCCGCCGCGAATGTCATCAAGGCGATCGAGGCCTCCAAGAAGACGCCTCTGGCTCGCATCATATTCGCCCTGGGCATTCGCTACGTCGGCGAACGGACCGCGCAGTTGTTGGCTGACCGTTTTCGCGGGATCGAGGCGATGCGAACTGCTACCCGCGAGGAACTCGAAGAGGTCGAGGAAGTGGGCCCGCGCATCTCCGAGGCCATCCAAGACTTCTTTGCCGCCGAACGCAACCTTGAGATGCTCGCTCAACTCGCCGCCGCCGGGGTCGCGATGCAAATGGAGGGTCCAGCGCCCGTCAAGACCGATCAGCGGCTCAAAGGGCAAACCTTTGTGCTCACCGGTACGCTTCCTAACCTCACTCGCGACGAAGCCGCCGCACGCATCCAGGCCTTCGGCGGCAAAGTGTCGGGTTCCGTCAGCAAGAAGACCAACTACGTCATTGCCGGTGAGAAGGCGGGCTCGAAACTCGACAAGGCCACCGAGCTTGGCGTGCCCATTCTTGACGAAGCGGGCCTGCTGCATCTCATCGAATCAGAGACCTAACGTCGCTCCCGACGTTTCTCTCAGACTTCAACCGAACCTGCCGATACGTACCCGTGTGATCCCGCGCCCGCACGTCGTGCACGTTCTTACTTCCTCGGCCGCTGCACGCCGTATGTTCGCGGGTCACGGCCCCATTTGGTGCGCAGGGATTTCATCCAAAGGCACTATCGCCTTGCGAGGGCCGCGACTTCACGCGTGCTGATTAGCTACCGCAGAAACAACTCATCAAACCGCTTCACATCCGCGTACTCTTCAAACCAATCCGCCAACTTCTCGTAATGCTCTTCGCGCGTCGCCGAAGTCTCCACGGTCTTCGCCGGACGAGACCGCCGCTGCAGCACTTCGTCCAGCAACTCTGCCAAGACCGCCTGGTTCCGCAAACTGCCCTGCAGCATCGTACCCACGATGCCCCGTTGCCGGAAGCCCTCCGGCTGCCCGCCAAGCAAAGCAAACGGCGACGGCCCTGCCGCCAAGCTCTCAAGGGGCGCTCGCGGCACGCTAACTGCGAACTCCACGTCCTTCTCTGCCAGCTTCGCGGTTATCTCTTTCATGCCCCGGTCAGGCAGAATGTCGGTCTGCATCGGCAACAAGCCCAGCCCCGGCACGCGCATCCGCTCCGGCGTATTCGAACCCGGGTCCGATACGAACCTCCCCAACATATGGCAGCCGCCGCCTAATCCCCAGATCGCCGTGCCCTCTTTCCGGCGGTCGAGCACCCAACGGTCGAGGCCGGTGCGCTTCATCCACAGCAAGTCGCCCAGAGTCGATGAAGTCGGCGGAATGATGACCACGTCGGGGTCGTAGCGCGTCGGCTCGCTGACATATTCGGCCTCATCCAGCAACGAGAACTCGCCGTCGCTTCCGCGCCCCGGCAAATCCAAGATCACCACCTTCAGCTCATCGCGTGAGATGGTCGGCGTTGCCGATTCTGCGCCGTTCCCCAGACGAATCGTTCGTGAGTGCGGCAACACCCCGAGGCAGGGCCGC
>CAZYOX010000361.1:0-4434 GCA_964649285.1 uncultured Bryobacterales bacterium
ATGAAGAGTTCGCCAAATGCTCCGACTTCACCGAAAGGTACGCGGCGCATAAGGGCATCGAAGTACTACGCGGGCGCGCTCAGGAGCTGCGTTTCGCTGACAGCAAGATCAACTTGATCGGCGTCGACTACCAACGGCAGGCGAGAGGTTACCTCAAAGGCGTTGCCGGTCTGGCGGACCCGTCGGCGTTCAACATATTGCTGTCGCACAACCCGGACGTCTTCCCGACGGCGGCAGCGGCTGGCTGTGATCTTACGCTTTCCGGTCACACCCACGGCGGACAAATTACGGTGGAGATCGTCGAGCAGACCGTGAATCCGGGGCGCTTCTTCACTCCATTTGTTGTCGGCGAATATCGCATCCGCGAGAAGGCAGCCTATGTGACGCGGGGAATCGGAACGGTCAACATGCCGATGAGGATCGGAGCGATGCCGGAGGTTACGTCGTTGATCCTTCGTTCCGCTTAGGCCCGACTATGCGCTACCTCGTTCTCAGCGATATCCACGCAAACCTCGAAGCGCTAGAGGCGGTCTTGGCCGACTCGAGAGGTCTATATCAGCAGGCCATTTGCCTGGGAGACATCGTCGGCTACGGCGCCAATCCCAACGAAGTGACTGCGTGGGCGCGAGGCAATTGCAGTGCGGTTATTCGAGGCAATCACGATCGCGCTTTTACGGGGATGACCGATTTAAAGTTTTTCAATCCGATTGCCAAGGCCGCGGCGGAATGGACAAGAGCGCAACTGGAGTCGGATCACTTGACTTATCTGCGGGACTTGCCGCAGGGGCCTCGGACAGTCGACGATTTCCGCATCGTTCATGGTTCACCGTCGGACGAAGATACGTATGTCGTCTCGATACCCGATGCAGAGGAAGAGTTCCGGGACTTGGGGAAGGGAATAGTCTTCTTTGGGCACACACATATTCAAGGCGGATTCTGGAGGAATGGCGCCGGGAGGGAAATAGAGCGCTTGTCCACCGCCGAAGCGGCGATTGTCGGCGAAGACGATGCACTGCTTATCAACCCTGGATCCGTCGGGCAGCCGCGGGACAACAATTGGCACGCAGCGTACGCAATCTACGACGCGAGCATGAGGCAGATTGAGTTTCGCCGTTGCCCCTACGACGTGAACGCAGCGCAGCGGAAGATCGTCGAAGCCGGATTGCCACCGGCGCTGGCGGAGCGGTTAAGCCTTGGGCTTTGACGCTTCCTTCGGCGCGCGCTTGGCCCCAGCTGCCTTGCGGCGCTTCGGCGAACCGGACGCCGCATCCTTGACTGCAGCGGCGGCGCGTTGCGCTACCCGCGAGGCATTTCCGTCAACTCCCGAGCGTAGGACCTGCAGCGCCTTCGGCGGCCTGCCTCTCTTGCGACCGGACCGGAGAGATTCGAGAGCTAGGATTAGCCCATCGATGCGCTCCAACTCGCGGCGCAGTTCATTAATAATCGCTACAACATTCATTCTGTTGGATGGACTAATTGAAATAAAGGAACGGATGAGACGGGAAGAGCGTAGCACAGTTTCGCCGGCATGGCGGAAAGACAATGGGCGCTGCCGTGTTACATTGCGTCGGCGTCCGCAGCGAACCGGTCGGGCCTTCGGCGATCGCGTTGGTGATATCTCTTCTTGGCGCCCGCTCTCCACGCGGAATTGAGTCCGATACGCTCTAGCGGCACTTGCGGGTCAAAATAGCTAGTAATTAGTTCAGTTTTCGGATGAAAATGTAGCGCCGGAGCTATGAGGATAAGCCGCGGGGAAGCCTGTGATAGCTGGATTGGCGAAAAATAGCTGGCGATGGAATCTATCGAATACTTAATAATCTCGTTTAGGGCCAGCCAGTAGTCGAGGGCCTGAATCGGGAGGTGAACGTTGGCAGTCACTTTGACTTCAAGGACGACCAAGCGCCCTGACTGATCGGCCGTTACGAGGTCGATGATGCCGCGATCCACGCCCGCGGACACTGTCGGCTGGCTGAAAACCGCAGCGCCGCCCAGAGAGGAGTCGAGATCTTGCAGATCACGGCGTATCCGCGATTCGAGCCAACGCTCTGGATTGGCGCGATATAGAGGATGGTCACGATCGCCGGCATTGGGGTTACGAAAGGAGGCGAGCCGATCCGCCAGCCGTAACACGTCGTCAAAGCGGTCTGGCGCGACAACAGTCTGGGTCTCAAGGCCGTAAACCATTTCTGCTGCGCGCGCGGCGGCGAACTCTAGCCCCAGTACGCGCAACGACAAGGAGCCGTTGGCCTGTGCGACGGTCTCGACCCAGGGACGGCGCGCTAACTCGGAGAGCCAGTCCGACAAGGGGGGGCCGAACGATTCGAGTCGATAGCGCGCCTGGAACGCCGTGTTCACGTTGCCTGCGTTGGCGGCGTCGATCTTCTGCAGGTTGCTCCTGGGGTCGTAGACGTAAAGCTCGTAGAGAGCCAGGTCGCGGTTCAGTCCGTTGAGGATGCGGCAGGTGCGCTCATGGCGTCCCAGGGGCAAGATGATGCGCAGTCCGACGATGGGTCGGCGACTCTCCAGCCGCCTCAAGTAGTCGAGCCAAAGCAGTCCGGTGGTGATGGCGCAGTCGCAAGCGTCGGCGCTAGACGCAGGCGGCGCGGCAACGACTGCCCAGGAGAGTCGCTTTTCGTCGACGCAGCAGCGAACGTGCCGACCAGAGAAGCTGCGCTGGAGATCGGGATGTCCGGAGAGCCTGCTGATCCGCGCTAGCGGAAATTCCCTGGCGATGAGCCGTTGAAGAAAGGCCTCCGATAGGCGTCCGTCTCCAGCGCCTGCGGACGGGGCCGCGGCGGCGTCGGTGATCGATAAGCGGATGTCGCTTTGGGCGAAGCGTTTGGCCCTGAGTTCGATTTTGGTTCGGGAGACCGATATGACGGCCGTCAAGCGGCGGATAATGGCCCCTCCCGGCCCCCAACTCTCAAGAAGAACGCCGGTGGGGGAGGCATCGATGCGCAATCGCTCACGCACGATTGGAAGGGCCGGACGTCCCTCTTCCGCCAGGACGGGGTTCTTGGCCGCCTGAAGGAAACTCTCAAGCGCTTCTAGGATCTGCAGCGGATCCTGGAGGGTCCGGCGATTTCGTGCCGGAGACATCGACGAAAGTGATCATACGAAACCGAAGGCGCGGCCGTCTCGCCGGTGAGCCGGGGGAATGCGTTGATACAATCAGCGCGATGATGAAGCGTTCCTACCGGGAGGGTCCCGGCTCGCGTTGGACTCCTGATCCGACGCGGATGCGACAGGCCGCATTAGGTTTGCTCAGCGCGGGTTTTTACGTTGGTCTGGTCGGCGCACTGCTGCCGCTGTTGGCCAATCACTTTACGTTCGGCGCGGCGGTAGCGTCGCGATGGCAGATCGCCCTGCTTGGCGGAACGGTGCTGGGCGCCTTGGCAGGACGCTGGTTAGCGCGTCTCCCGAGCGGCATTCAGGCCGTCAACACGACTGGCGCGACGGCGGCGATCGCGGCGTTGGCTGCGCTGGCCATCTTGCCTGGAATGGAGACGATAAATTTTGCGGCGGGCCTAATCGGCATCGGCGTCGGGCTTGCTTGTATAGCCTCTTCCTATACTCTCGATGGCGTACTGTCGGCGGGGCGCGCGGCAAGCGCACTGGACCTGGCCGCCGCGTGTTTCGGCTTTGGGGCGGCATGCGGGGGATTGCTGATGGTTGTGCTGCGTGAGGGATGGCCGCTTAACCGATCGGCGGGTATAGCCGCGGTTTTGCTGTCGTTGACGGCGCTGGGCTTGCGCTGGCGCGGATCTCCTCCGGAAGCGGTTGCTCCCGCGGTGCTGAAGCACCATTGGCACGATATCGTGAGGCCGACGCGCGTACTGATTTCCTTTTGTCTGGCACTGCAAGCGGCGCTTTGGGGCGTGGCCGCATTGTGGCTGGGGTTCTACGCCAATCGCGCACTAGGGACGTCGCTGGGCTGGTCGGTCGGTTTGCCTGTGCTGTATTGGGCCGGTTGGGTGGTCGGCAGGACGTCGATGATTCGCGCTGCGCGTCTGGGCTTTTTGCGTACGTCGTCGGCGGTGGCCGCATTTGGAGCGCTGTCCTGCCTGTTCCTGGCGAATACCGAGGAGTTGTCAGGCGCCGTGGCGGGCGCATTGCTTTTGGGCGCGGCAAGCGGATCGATGCAGGCGATTGTGCAATCGCTGGCGGGCGGGCCGGATGTCGCACTCCGCATGGTGGGCCGTTTCTTCGCTAGCACGGTCATTGCAGCTCTTTTTGCAGCGGCGGCGACAGGGCTGTTGCTGCAGGTATTCGGCGTGCGGTCGGTTGTGTGGGCGGTGGCTTTGGTCGGCGCACTGTTGTGCATCGGGTTAGCCGTTTTGGCGGTCGAGGCGAGACTCGCGGGCCGTCCGGCCGAGGCCTAATCGCTTCGGGAAATTTTGCGGGCGCGCAAGAACGACGACACGCCGAACCAGC
>CAZYOX010000362.1:0-4420 GCA_964649285.1 uncultured Bryobacterales bacterium
TGGGCCGCCTGGAAAGCGGTTGCTCGGTGTGCTCGCGCAAGAAGCAAGGTAAGATAGTTTAGATTCATGGCTGCGGGAAGTAAACGATTAGCTGCGAGCGACGATGGTCCTGCATCATGGTTGCCGCGATTCCGGGCTTATGTCGAGGAATTGAAGCGCGAGATGCGCCTTGTGACGTGGCCGAGTCAGGCTCAAGTCCGCAGCACCACGTTGGTCGTACTCGTAACGGTTTTTGCGTTTGCGGTATTTTTCGGCGTTGTCGATTTCGTGTTTTCTTCGGGTCAAGCGGCTCTTTATCAATACTTTAGGTAGTCAAGGTGAGTGAATTGGAACCCATTGACGGCTTCAACGCTTCCGACGAGGCGTCTGCGCCGGCTGAAGCGCAGTCAGCTGCTGAACTCGGCGTTCCGGGTCTAGATTGGTACATCATTCACACCTACTCGGGGTTTGAGAATAAGGTGCGCGAGAGCTTGATGACTAGGGCGGAAGCTTTCGGCTTCGGCCGTCGCGTGGGGGAAATGCTAATCCCTACCGAGGATGTGGTTGAGCTCCGGGCCGGCAAGCGGGTTACGACGAAGAGGTTGCTGTATCCGGGATATGTGCTGGTCCAGCTCGACTTGGACGACGAGCTTTGGCACGTTGTTAAGAATACGCCTCGCGTCACGGGGTTTGTCGGAGGCGGGCACAAGCCGAATCCGCTGACGGCTGACGAGGTCAACCAGATCCTATATCGCCAGACGGCGTCGGCGGAACGTCCGCGTCCGAAGATGTCATTCCAGCGCAACGACCAGGTCAAGATCATCGACGGGCCGTTTGCCAACTTCACCGGAACGGTGGAGGAAGTGAACGAAGATCGGGCGACCTTGAAGGTGATGGTCACGATTTTCGGCCGCGGCACGCCCGTGGAACTGGAGTACTTCCAGGTGGAAAAAGAGGGTTAGTCGATGGCGAAGAAGCAGATTACGCACCAGATCAAGCTGCAGATCATGGCGGGCAAGGCGACGCCGGCGCCGCCTGTGGGTCCGGCTTTGGGTCAGGCTGGCGTCAACATCATGGAGTTCTGCAAGGCGTTCAACGCCAGGACTCAGCAGCCTGAGTTGGCTGGCATGGTGGTGCCGATCGTCCTGACGGTATATCAAGACCGTTCGTACGAGTTCATTACCAAGACTCCGCCGGCAGCCGTTTTGATTCTGAAGACGGCCAAGCTGGCGAAGGGGTCGGGCGAGCCGAACCGTAGTAAGGTGGGCAAGTTGACGGCCGCTCAGGTGGACGAAATCGCCAAGCAGAAGATGCCGGATCTCAACTGCCACACGCTGGAAGCGGCTGCGGCCTGTATTCGCGGTACGGCCCGCTCCATGGGCGTCGATATCGTTTAAGAGTATTTTCGCGTCGGGAAACCGACGACTTTGGGAGGCTTGCGAGCCGGATGGCTTGGCGGCCGTTTGTACCACGGAGGATATATGGCAGGTAAGAAATACCGCGCTTTCGCGGAGAAAATCGAGGAACGTCCTTACTCGCTAGTTGAAGCGATTCCTCTTCTAAAGGACAACCAAGAATCGAAGTTCGACGAGACGGTTGAGGTCCACTTGAGCCTCGGCGTCGATCCTCGTCATGCGGACCAGATGGTGCGCGGCACAATCGTCCTGCCGCACGGACTGGGCAAGAAGAAGACCGTCCTTGTGGTGGCTGTCGGCGATAAGACTAAAGAGGCCAAGGATGCCGGTGCTGACTACGTGGGCGGCGAAGAGATCGTCGATAAGATCCAGAAGGAAAACTGGTTGGATTTCGATGCCGTCGTCTCGACGCCCGACATGATGCGCCACGTCGGCAAGCTGGGCAAGGTTCTCGGACCGCGCGGCCTCATGCCGAACCCGAAAACGGGTACCGTGACTACCGACGTCGCCAACGCAGTGCAGGAAATCAAGGCCGGCAAGGTCGAGTTCCGCGTGGACAAGGGCGGCGTTGTACATGCTCCGATCGGCAAGTTGAGCTTCGCCGCGGACCATTTGGTAGCGAATTCCGGCGCGCTGATTGCCGCCGTGATGAAGGCGAAGCCGTCGGCCGTCAAGGGTAAGTACCTCAAGAAGGCGACGCTGTGCTCCACCATGAGTCCGGCGATCCAGTTGGACGACGTGGAACTCAGCAAGTAACGGGGGCGAAGATGAAGACAAGAGCTGAAAAAACCGAAGAACTCGCTCTGCTCAAAGAGACATTCGCGGAGAATCCAGTCCTGGTCCTCTGCAGCTTTCAGGGTCTCAACGTCGATGCCGACGCCGAACTGCGCGGAGAGATCCGCAAGAGCGGCGGCGGATACCGGGTGATTAACAATCGCTTGGCGCGCGTCGCCTCCGAGGGCGAATCGTATGCCTCGACGTTCGCTGGCCTAAAGGGGATGACGTCGCTGGTTTACGCCAAAGACGATCCTGTCGGCCTATTGAAGGTCCTGATCGAGTATTCGAAGAAAAACCCGCTGTTTTCCTGCAAGGCGGGCCTGGTCGAAGGGCAACAGTATGGCGCTGACGATCTCGTCAAGCTGTCCAAGATGCCGTCTAAGACCGAGGTTCAGGCGAAGCTGCTCTATCTGTTGAACGCTCCGGCGCAACAGTTGATAGGCGTGCTCAAGGCGTCTGCTCGCGACATCGCTTCGGTGGTGCAGCAGGGCGTCGAGAAAGAGAAATTCGCCGGTTAGCAGGTAGTGAAGAGTTTTGGGTGCGGCTCTTGGCCGCCGCCCAGCAAAGTGAGTTTGAACGTTAAGGAACGAAGGAGCGATCCAGCCATGGCCGATGTAGCTGTTCTTGCTGAACAAATCCAGGGTTTGACCCTGATGGAAGCCGCCGATCTCGTAAAGGTGCTTGAGGAAAAACTGGGAGTGTCCGCCGCCGCGCCAATGGCGATGATGGCTGCCGCCCCCGCCGCCGGAGGCGGCGCTGCCGCGGAAGCGGAAGAAAAGACGGAGTTTACGGTTACCCTTAAGGCTGCCGGCGCTAACAAGATCCAGGTGATCAAGGCCGTCCGAGAGGCCACCGGCCTCGGCTTGAAGGAAGCCAAGGCAGTCGTTGACGAGGCTCCGAAGGCCGTCAAAGAGAACGTCGCCAAGGAAGAAGCGGAGGCGCTTAAGAAGGCTCTTGAGGCCGCTGGCGCTGAAGTGGAACTCTCCTAAGAGGCGGCGCTGCTTCGCTGGAATAGGGTCCTTTGTCGCCCGCTCGTTCGGTCGGACCGGCCGTAGTCCGCTATGCCCATTTGCATTCCCGGCCTTCAGCTGCTAGGATGCATAAGTCGTATAAGCGGTACCTGGCGGAAGTTCGGTCGGCGGTCGGTAGAGGCAGCTTTATTTGCTCCAGTTGAATGCGCTGAGGCGTGCCTCGTTTCGGGTTGGGCGCGCCCTCTCTTTATTTCACGTCCGTTTTCAGTCGCAGATAGACCTGCGCGCTGGAATCGGGCGTATTCCTATCGGTTCGCTTCGGAATCGTTGTTTCGTAACTGCGTGCTCGCACTCGTCCGTACTCGTGTTGAGGCCCGGCCCGTGAAGGGAGAGGGTGTCGATTGTCCGCGGCGGCGTGCGTGAGCAGATGGGCTCGGGAGTTATAGATGGCGAATAAGGCAAACGGTTCTTCGAATGGTTCGAATCCCCTGCGACTCGACTTTTCCACGATTCCGGCCACCATTCCGATTCCAAATTTGATCGAGGTGCAGCAAGCCTCCTACGAGCGCTTCTTGCAGATGGATCTACTGCCCGGGGAGAGGGACGACACCGGCCTCCAAGCGGTTTTCAGCTCCGTCTTCCCCATCAGTGACTTTCGGGGGCTCAGCGAACTGGAGTTCGTCGATTACTCTATCGGCGACTGGGAGTGCAAATGCGGCCACTTGCGCGGGCTGCACCACTTGCGCTCCACCTGCTCGCATTGCGGTTCTACGATCAAGACGGACCCCTACGGTCCGGCCACGACCGCTTGCGGCGTGTGCGGCGAGTATAACCCCAACCGGGTGACCTTCTGTCCCAAGTGCGGCGACCCGGTCGGCATGAAGCTCAAGTACGACGTCGACGAGTGCCAAGAGCGCGGGATGACTTTCTCCGCTCCGTTGAAAGTCACCATCCGCCTCACCATTTTTGAGAAAGACGAAGAAGGCCAAAAATCGATCCGCGACATCAAGGAGCAGGAGGTCTTCTTCGGCGAAGTCCCCCTAATGACTGCCAACGGCACCTTCATTGTCAGCGGTACGGAGCGGGTCATCGTTTCGCAGCTGCACCGTTCGCCCGGCGTCTTTTTTGAGTCGGCCAATCGCCGCAGCTACTTTCTCGGCAAGATCATTCCCTACCGCGGCAGCTGGGTCGAGTTCGAATACGACCAGAAGAATTTGCTCTATATCCGCATTGATCGGAAGCGTAAATTTCTCGGTACCGTATTCCTCCGTGCGCTCG
>CAZYOX010000363.1:0-4404 GCA_964649285.1 uncultured Bryobacterales bacterium
TCCTCGAGGTCGCGAACGCCGAGAGGATTCGGAACGTCCGCACTCAGCAATCCCTCAATCAGCGCCGCGCCGTCTTCCTTCAGCAAGGCGGAGAAGACCGCGCGATTCGTCCCGGCGAGATCCGGCGTCGTTTCGCCCACAAGCTTCTCGACAAAACCGTCGCCCTCCTCAAGAGCGGCTGCCAAGTACGCTTTCCCGCCGATCCAAGGAACTTGCACGAGTACCGGTTGGGCAACGCCTTGGTCGACGAGATGGTCGCGCGCCGCATCCAACTGCTCCTCGCTCGTGCGTAGTTCCACGGTGAAAGACAGCAGCCCGACGCCGCCTTCTTCTGCAGCATTCGAACCGCGGAACTTGACGAGCGTCAGCTCATCGCCGTCGCCCGCTCGCGCGAGCTGCGGGCGCGTGGGGATGTAGAAGACGCGGTTCGCATCGGCGTGATCGCCGAATAGTGCAAGCTCCGCAACGACGCCCAAGGGACGGTCGAGCGCCAGCATCAGTTGTTCTCCGGCGGGCTCCCCGGAATGGCCAAGTACGAACTCGTCTCGCTCGTCGGGCCAACCGTGGTGCTAAATCCGTCGGTTCTCTTCCACGTCATCGTGACGTCATAGGAACGCTGCGTCGCGTCCTGCAGTTTCACCTGCCACTCCGCACGGCTGTTGCCGTTCAATTTGAACGTCTTGGTCTGATGAATGTTGTTGACGTCGTCGTTGTAGGCCAACACGACCTCAATGGATTCGATCCCCGGCCCTAGCTGGGCGGCGGCTGCCTCCACGGTGAGGGTGCGTACATACACTTCGCCGACGGGCAAAGTCGGCGCGTCCGTACCGATCCAACCGGTTTGCAAGAATTCGCCTTCTACCGTAATCAACGTCATGCGGTAGCGATAGCGCGACTTGCTCGGGTCCGCGCGATTGACGGTCCACGTCGGCATGTCGCCGATCGTCGCCGGAGTGAATGTCAGCCTACCGGTCTCGTGGATGTCGTTCTCTTCGTCTTCATATTCCAAATCGACGATCAGGTTGGCGATCGTATCGCGCTTGCCTGCAACGACCGCTGTGATGACCAACTTGTTGTCGTGCGGGTCACCGACTACCCACTGGTCTTGGGGCATCGGCATCCAGCCTGTGTCCACGCGCTCGCCCGCAGCGCCAACATACCGCAACAACACTTCTCTTGTTCCAGGCACGCCGCGGTCGATGCGGAAATGAGTGGTGAAGCTTTCCGCTCCCTTCTTCAATACGCCGTCTTCGATGTGCTCGAAGCTGCCGTCCGCTGTTCGATAGCGCAAGATAGCTTGTACCGCCGGCCAGCGGCCAAACGGGAAATCAGTAATCGCGCCCACTTCGAGTTCCACGCTGTCGTAAAGCTCTCGCGGATGGATAACCAGTACGGTGCCTTCGTGTTGGAGCCACTCCTCGCCTGAGTTCACCTTCGGCCTGGGCCCGGGGACGTCGGTATCGAGGAACACCACCTCGTACTTGTAGCGGAAGCTGCTTCCGCTGGTCCGATCCATCCAGTCGCGATGGACGGCCGAGTCGTTGTCCTTCTCCAAGAACGCGCTCCATTCATGCACTCCGCCCGACTGCGGGTCGTCGTACTCAATGTCGACGGAGATGCCGGCGATGCCGTCCGCCTCCCATGCGGCCGTCGTGTGCAGTTCGAAAGGCTGCGCCTTCCAAATGGCATCGGCGCCGTCAACGATGGTGATCAGCTGCTCCTTGGTGATTCCCGATCCGGTCAGCAGGTTGTGCATGTGCGCCTGCGGATAGATCGTGCGCTCGGCGGCGCGCCTCGCCGTCCAGTCGAGATTGAGGGTGCGCAGTTCCTCGATCTTCACCTCCTTGCGGCGGTAGGTGTAGCCGACGCCGAGAGTCAGGGCGTTCTGGTGAATGTAGGTGAGCGTGTCGACGACGTCGTCTGCCGTGCTGTCGCCGGCCGCGGTCTCACGCTCGAAGGTCGCTTCGAAGAACTTATCGAAGATCAACTGGCGAACCGAGTTCATCACCTGTTCGCGCTCTGCGTCCATCGCTTCGGCTCCGATGCCTTCGATCGTTGACTCAAGCTCGATCACCTTGTCTTCCACTAGAGTGTCGATCGACTTTTGGATGTCCCGCTCGTAGAACAGCAGATCTGTGTGCTCTTGTTCGCTGAAGTGGTCATAAAGCTTACTCCACTCCACTTTGGCGCGCACGTTGAAAGCTGGCTGTAGACCCGCGAACGTTAAAGAATAGACCACGCCGATCGGCGTGACGCCGTCCAGCGCTCCCGACAGCGCTGCCGCCCCTTTCTTAGTTAGCGACGCTTGAAAGATCGCCCGGTTGTCGCCGTACAATGACGGCGACCCCGCGCCCAGGATCTTCGTGACGAACTCGGTCGGTTGCGCTTCCGCCGGGCGAGTGCCGTCCTCGTCGGGCGTTGCCGCGTCAAGCAGCATCAACTTCACCGACCCCTCGCGGTAGAAAATCGGCGTCAGCCTCGGCTTCTGGTCGAGTTGTTCCTCGGTCCGCAGTTTGCTACGGGCTTCCTCAATCAGGTCAGGATCCCAGCCAACGTCAACGTCGAGACTCAAGAACGCAACCGCCTCTTCCGATCCCTCCGCGACTTCGTCCAAGTCTTCCCGATAGATTAAGAGCCGGATCGCGGGCGTGCCGTCCTCCATTGCCGCAATGCGCGGAAAATTCGGCAGGCAGTAGAACTGGTATTTGTCGGAGAAGTCAGGGAAGACTTGGATCGAGCGATCCTCGCCAACCTTGACCTCTCGCACTCCGTTTCCTAGATAAAGCATGTTTAGGGCACGGCCACGGCCGGCGGGGGCGGCAGCAGCACTGCCGGTTTGTCGAGCGTGATCTCGGAAGTGCGTTGCGTTCCGTCCACGAAGAACCACGTCGTCGTCATCTTGTATTGGCGCGGCACGCTATCCGGCACAGGCGCGAACCACTCTTGCGGCGTCTTATCGGTGAAGACCAAAGTGCCGTCCAGATCGAGAGGAGGCTGCGCATTGTCGTAAGAGAAGCTCACCTCGATGCCGGGCGTCTTCGTGAAATCTTGCAGCGTCGGCATCACCTTGGCGCCGACCTTGGGAATCGAATAACGAGGAACGACAATCAACTCGGTTTCGGTCTCCTCCCAATCACGCTCCACTGGACTCCCCTCCACCGGGAAGTACGTGATCTTGTGCCGATATTTGAGCGGCGCTCCTTCGCGCAGCTTCACCGACCAGTGATGCACGTCTTCCGGCTTCTGCAACGAGAAGCTTTGGACGTCTGTTTCGCCCTCGGGGTCGCGATATTCCAAGTCAACCTTGGTTAGCGGCGTGCTCGCATAGTCGAGGACCGCCCCCGAGATACTGACGTTCAGTCGCGGCGGCCCCGCCACCGTTACCGGCACGGCCTGATCGCCTTCGCGCTCCATCCATTCGGTCTCTTGCGTATCGCCGTTCTTGAATGTCGTCAGGATGCGGTACTGAAACTTACGCTTGTTGGAATTGCGCAGGATCACCGCCCACTTTTTAAACTCCTCAACCTTCGTGAAGTTATACTGGACGTCTTTGGCGAAATCGCCGTCCTTGTATTGCAGAGACAGCACGGACTGAATCACATCGGCCCAGTTGCCCGCCGGAATCAACGTCAAATCCAATACGTCTACGTCAGGCCGCTTAATCAAGATGTTTTGCGTCGGCCCGTCCGTCTTGGTCCAGTTCTGTTCCACCGTCGTACCGGACTTGAGCAAGTACTCCACGCGATACTCGACCGGCTTCTCCCACGGCGCGAAGAGCTGCCGATTCCAAACGCCCGAGGCGCGGTCGGCGGAGAGCAAGACCGACTGTCCGGCCATCTCGACGTCATGCGCGCGGTCCTCGTAGCGCAGATGCACCAGGGCGGCGTCAAGAATATTCTCGAAGTCCAACCCCACGCCGGTCACTTCGACGGCGAGTTTGCCCGGCGTCTCGATAGAGACGTTGAGATTGCGCGTCGTCGCCTTCTCCCACTTCGACCACTCGCCGGCTTCACGCCCCTCGAATGCCACGCGCCAGCGGTATTCGTAGTCGCGCTTGCCCTCGATCAGCGCCGGATCCCACTCTTTGGGTTCATTGTCAGTCGGCGTGAAAGTGAAAGTCTGCGACTTGGTCTCGCTGCCGTGCGCATACTTGATCTCCAACTCGACGAATGCCACGCCATCTTCCTCCCAGTTGGCGAAAGCGCGGGCCTTGAGCCCCAGGGTCTTGAAGAAGGGATCGTCGTTCGTATTCACCGTCCGAATGAACGGCGCCATGTCCTGTTGTTTGCGGAAGAACGCCTGCATGGTGGCCTGCGGGGCGATCTTAAATTCGGTCGCGGTATCGAGTTCCATCGTCTGCTGGAAGTCGATCATCTCGATTTCGCTGACTTGCTTGAGCCGGTA
>CAZYOX010000364.1:0-4393 GCA_964649285.1 uncultured Bryobacterales bacterium
CGCTTGCTTCTTGCACCCGGCTGCGAACAGAGCCAGGGTGACGCTGAGCGTCGCCAGCGCGATCTTTCGCTTACTGATCATGGAAATTATTGGCCTCCTCATTTTCTCTCTGCGATTCTAGGACCCTCTGCTGGCCCACACAGTAACCCAAAAGCCTCATTTCACGTTACCGTATTGCCCATATCGGTTCCGTGTTCTTGCCCTGGGTCGTCAATCTACGCGGTTGTCCGCCGTCTGCCCGCATCGTCCAAATCTGCGTTCCGCCGGAACGGTTGGAATCGAACACAATATGCGTGCCGCTCGGCGAGAACACTGGATGTTCGTTGCGGCCAGCCCCGTGAGTCAATTGCACGAGCTGTTGCGTGGCGACGTTCATAATAAAAATATTGTAATTGCCTGGCTCGAACCCGCGCGTCCAGGAAAAGGCGATCTGTTCGCCTTGCGGATCCCAGGATGCCTGTACGGCGTCTCCTTCTCCGCCAGACAGCTTGCGTACGTTCGCTCCGTCAATGTCCATTAAGTAAATCTGCGGTACCCCGGAGCGCCCGCTAGTGAAAGCGATCTGCGAACCGGTCTTCGGATTCACCACAGGATCTACATCGATTGTTCGTGAATACGATATCCTGCGCAGATTTCGACCGTCAAGGTCGGCCTGGTACAACTGGGTCGGTCCCGCCATCGAAGAAGCGTATATCAGAGACTTGCCGTCGGCCATGAAATCGGGCGTCGTGTTGAGAGAAGCCTCTTGGTTATAGAAAGTTAGCTTCCTTCCGGTCTCAAGCGAGTGGATGTAAATCTTGGGCTGACCCTCGACGAAAGTCGTGAATGCGAGACGCGTGCCGTCTGGCGAAACCGCCGGGGTCATCACGATGTTCTTGTAGTTCGTGTGCTGCTTCAGATTCGTCCCGTCGTAGTCCATGGACCAGATCTCCGCATATCCCGAGCGGTCGGAGCGAAAATAAATCCGCGTACCGGCGAGGCCCGTGCCGAGACCTAGGTTCTGCAAGATGTCGCGCGAAAAATCGTGGGCGACTTTTTGCGCGCCAGCCTCGTCGAGAGAGCCGTAATACCTCTTGCCAAAGACATATGCCGCGGTTACTTCCTCGACCGTCGCGTCATAGACCCAGCCGTTGAGCACTAGCCGGTCGCTGGACTGCTCCAGGGAACCGAAGACGAGGTAGCGCGCCGACACCGGCGGATCCGACCAGCCAATGAGCCAGAGTCCGCGATCTCCCGGATTCACCGGCAGATTGTCCTTGGTCGGTTGCAGGTCCTCCGCCTTTCTGGGCGCCGTGCGCGGATAGAAGCTCTTCGATACCAGCTTGAGCTGGCCCGAGGCGTCGAGGTCGTTCCAAAGAGTCGTGTTAAACGTCGCTTCGTTCTCCGTGCCCACCAGCCCGCGAATATCAGGCACGGCAATGGTCGGTATCTGGCTGCCGCTGCGCACAACGCCAGTGATGTCCGGCTGCTGTGCGTAAGCGACGGTAGCCAAAGCGAAAAAGAGCGTCAGTAGGGTCTTTTGAAGTTTCATCACTGCAATTGAAAGAACATATCAACAACGATAGACGATCGGCCGAGTTGGGGCGGTAGTTGCCGGAACGGCGATATTCCGATCACCGCGCGTTGCGCCGTATAGTCCACGCTACGGTTGCCGCTTGAAGCGGCGAGCTTGACGTCGCGGATCGATCCGTCTCGCGCGATCGTAAAGCGTACGACGGCCGGCTTTTCGGCTACTCCCGAGGCCTGGCCTAGAGTTCGTTTCCACGACTCGCCCAGCGCCCTCTGCAAGGCCTCGGAGTACCAAGCCAGACCCTGGCCGAAGGGGTTTTGTCCGGTCATACCGACGCCAGAGCCGGATTCCGGTTGCGTGCCGCTGAAGATCGGGCTAGCGGCCCGAGCGCCAGTGGTCGAGCGAATCTCGTTCTTCTTCTGCTGCGGCGCTGATTTCTGCACTGCCGTTGCAGGCGGCCGCTTGGGCGGCGCAGGCTGCGCGATCGCCACTGCGTCTGGCGGCTCGACTTCAATTTCCGGAGCTGGCGGAGCCGGCTCCTCCGGCGCGGCGGGCACCTGATGCTCCACCGGATTCGCCACCGGATTCTGGGGCGCGGGCGGCACGTTCAGCGGAATCCCCTCCACCACGCTCACCGTCATCGCGCTGCCCGTCGTGCCATCGACATCGCCAAACTGGAACGGCGGCGGCGCAAAGAATCCCCACGCCAGAATCCCCAGCGCCAAAGCGCCATGGCATGACGCCGAAACCACGACCGGCCTCTTCAGCCGCTCGCGGCCTTCGTCCGCTGCTTCAATATGAATCCTCATTGCGGAGGGTTCTTCTCCAGTGGTTTGGTCACCATCGCCACTTCAATCTTTTCGCGCCCGCAGGCTTGCACGATCGGAGCGATTACTTCCCATGGCACGGTCTTATCCGCCCGTAAGTAGATGCCTGGCTTGTTCTTTTCGCTCCAGGTGAATTTACTGTCTGACAGTACTCGCGCGGGAAGGTCCTTCGGCGCAATCGGCTCTGTGTTGTAAAAGATGCCGCCCTCGGCCGTAATATTCACGAACGGGAAATCCTCCGGCGTTGTGGCCACCTCGCGCGTGTTCGGAACTTCGACATCCACACCGAAATCAAACATCCCCGCAGTGATCATGAAAATGATCAACAACACCAGCACCACGTCGACAAAAGGGGTGACATTGATTTGAGCCATCGGCTCGTTGTCACGCCTGTTGTTATTGATCGAGAAAGCCATCGTCGCCTCAGTCGGGATTCCTCGTCAGCGGTCGCGAGACGAGATTCACTTCGACGCCTTGTGCGCGGCATTCGGCCAGCACCTGCGCCACGATGTCATAAGCCGCCAACTTGTGGATCTGCAAGTAAATCTCCGGAGCCTCTCCGTTAGACTTCTTGGCCTGCTCCGGGATGGCGTAGATGTTTGCTTCGCGGCCGTCATAGAACAGCCGCCCGTTTGAAGCGATCTGCACCACGTTGGGTTTCGACGGTCTTGACGCCGTGGCCGTTGTCGTGGGCGGAACGCCGACGCGCATGCCGAACTCCACAACAGCAGCCGTGATCATAAAAATGATCAGCAAAACCAACACGACATCGACGAACGGCGTGACGTTGATCTCCGCTAACGGTTCCTCGTCAGCGAACCTTCCGCGTTTTTTCATAAACGACATCGTCTTCCCCGTAGTCGCGTTCGGCCAAGTTGTAGAACTCCAGGCCGAAGTCCTCCATGCGCGTGCGGATCTCTCGAATGCGCTGCGAGAACACGTTGTAGAAAACTAGCGCCGGGATCGCCGCGAACAAACCGAATGCCGTCGCGATGAGCGCTTCAGCAATGCCTGGGGCCACCGCGCGCAGCGTTGCGCCTCCAGCTTCGCCCAGTCCTCGGAAAGCCTCCAAGACGCCCCAGACGGTACCGAAGAGACCGATAAACGGCGTCGCGGAAGCCGTTGTCGCCAGCCAGCCCATGTTTTGTTGCAGGCGCGAAGTCTCTTCGCTGGCGGCCAGAGCCATGGCTCGCTCCAGCATTTCAGTGTTGCGAAGCGAGCCGTACTTATTTACCTGCCGGGCCAGTTCCTCATAGCCGAACTCAAACACAGTCACTAGCGGCGCTGGCCGGTACTGCTCCGCCGCGGCGTTCATCTCGCTCATTTTCGCTACCCGCCGGAAGGCCTTCAAAAAGGAAGAGTCCTTACGGTTGGCGTCGCGGAGCAGACCGTATTTAGAGAACGCAATCGCCCACGAAAGAACGGAAAAACCCAGCAGAACGAGCAGGACCAGTTTGGCGAACGGCCCTGCCATCATGACCATGTCTAAAAGGCTGGAAGTGACCGTTTCCGCAATGTCCCCGTCAATTGGTATTTCGGTTTCCGCAACCTCTTGCGCGGCCTGCAGCAAGAGAGCAAATAGAGTCGTTGTATACAAAGGCTCTCCTCTCGTCCGAATGCGCCTTTGCGGGGGAGGCGCTGTTCTATCTGTTCTAAACGGCGTTGGGTGCGGGGCGCGACGCCTTGCCCTCAAAAAGGGCCTTCAGAACGAATCGGTACTGTTGAATCTAACACATATAATGGAGCCGACGCCTGGTTCATGGACGAAGCTTTAACCCCGTTCGTTTCGTCGCGATTCTACTTTTTCTCGCAGGGCACTCGCCGATGCTTCACGAACTTCAGATCCACAACTTCGCTGTCGTGGACCAATTGAAGGTCCATTTCCGACCGGGCCTCAACCTGCTCACTGGCGAGACCGGCAGCGGTAAGTCCATCGTTGTCGGCGCTCTGTCGCTGCTGACGGGGGGGCGCGCCGCCGCGGACGTCGTCCGCGAGGGCGCCGAACAAGCCCGCATCTCGGGCGTCTTCGAGCCGCAGCCGACCGCGGAACTCATCG
>CAZYOX010000365.1:0-4389 GCA_964649285.1 uncultured Bryobacterales bacterium
GAGACGATGTCCATGGCGTTGTGATGGAACATCGGCACGAGCTTGAAGGCTTGGCGCGTGCGCAGGTACTCGAAGTAGTAGTGCGGGATCAGCTCGCCTGGCAGGTCGCCGTGGCGCTCCATGCCTAGGATCTCGCGTTCGAGGTGGATCAGCCGGCAGCTTTCGAGGCGCAGCTTCCACAACGAACGCGAGCCGTGCAGCAGATCGAGATGATGCATGCGGTGGATCGGATTGCGCTGGCGGCGCAGCAGAAAGCGCGTGTCGAGCAACGGCGCGTCGTAGCTTTTGCCGTTGTAGGTGACCAGCACCTCGTAGCCGGCGAGGAAGTCCGCCAGCGCGCGCAGCATGGGCGCCTCTTCGTCGTAGTCGCGCATGAAGAACAGGCGCACGCGGAAGCCTTCGGGCTCGGTCGTCCCGACCCCGATCAGAAAGGCGCAAGTTCCCGTGCCGCCGGCGAGGCCCGTCGTCTCTGTATCGAGGAACGCCCAACGGCTCGGGTCGCAGGCCGGGATCTCGCCTTTGGTGACGCCTTCGAGCCAATGCCCTGGCATCTCCGCCAGGCGGGAAATCTCAAACGAGCCGTGCAGCTTGTGGTTGGGGTAGAAGCGCTCGGCTAGAAAGTAGGAGCCCTCTTCGCTCTCGATAATGTTGCCGTCAAGGTACTGCTCGACGTCATAGCGGTCGGGGCGCGGCTCGGCGAACAGCTCCGCGTAGGTGAAGTCCTCGAAGGATGGCTCGCGCGGAGCGGGCATCGGCTCCATACGCCCGCCTTCGATGCGCTCGATGCGGCGGCGCAGGCGCTCAATGTCGGCGGTGGTGATGGGAGTCATGCGGTTTCCGGCGCCGCCGCTAGCGTTGTCTCCGCAGTCCTAACTGCGAGGTCGGCAGTTCCCGCGGCCAGCCGTAGGGCCATGGACTTGGCCTTGTCGCCTGCTTCGCCTGGTGGCCCGACGCAGCCGGGGCAGCCTGCCTCGCAGGGGCAGGCCTCGATGAGTTCGCAGGCGCGTTGCAGCAATTGCTCTCGCATGCGGTAGAGCGGTTCGCTCTGGCCGATGCCGCCAGGGTAATTGTCGTAGAGGAACAGGTCCGGTTCGAATAGGCCGCGCTCGTCAGGCGTGTCGCCGGTCACGGCCACCCCGAGATCGTGCGGGTCGCACATCAGCAGCAGCGCGCCGACGGTTCGCAGCACTTGAGCTAGGCCAGCAACGCCGTTCTGGCGCTCGGTCGGCGAGGCGTCTTGGAAACTCTCCAAGTAAGCGCTGGGGAAGCGCAGCCAGAACGAAGTCGTGTGCATCTCCTGCTCGGGCATCTGCAAATCGCCCGCGCCGACGTTTTCGTTGGTGTAGAACTTCAGTTTCTTGAAGCCGATGATCTGGCGATTGAGCCGTACTTCGCCGTGGCTGGCGATTAACGAGCCCAGCGTGCGGTCATCGAAGCTCTCCAGAATCTTGACTTGTGTGTAATCGATCGCGTCGGTGTAGTAGTCGCACTCGACGGACTTCACGTAGGCCTTGCGCTGGTCGTAATCGAACTTCTCGACATGGAAGAGACGTCCCTCGTGCAGATAGATCGCTTTCTCATGCAGGGTGGTCAACGCCGCGGTAAACGCGACCTCGCCAATGACATGGGCCTCTCCGGTAATGTCGACCACGACGAAATTGTCGCTAGAGATGCTGCGCAGACTGATCGCGTCCGCCGGGTAGGACTCCGAGGTCCAGTGCCAGGCCTTGCCGGCATGGTGGACGACGCCGACCTCTTTGAGAAAGTTCAGCAGCTCCGCGGGCTTATGGGCCCCATAGGGCTCGCCGTCGGTGAACGGCAACTCGAAGACGGCGCACTTGAGATGATCGACGAGGATTTCCAAGTTGTCGGCATTGATGCAGGCGCGCTCGGGCGGCGCCTCGAAGAAGTAGTCGGGCCGCTCAATGATGTACTGATCCACCGGCGCAGACGAGGCGACCAGCACGGTGACGGATGCGGATTGACGGCGCCCCGCGCGCCCCGCGCGCTGCCAGGTCGAGGCGATCGAGCCAGGGTATCCGGCCAGCACGCAGGCGTCCAGCGAGCCGATATCAACGCCCAGTTCCAAGGCGCTGGTCGAGACCACGCCCAGCGTCTCGCCCTCGCGCAGTTGGCGCTCAATCTCGCGGCGCTCGCGCGGCAGGTAGCCGCCGCGATAGCCGCGTATGCGTTCGCCGCGATCGGTCGAGGTCTCATAAAGGTCCTTGAGATAGCGGACCAGGATCTCTGTCGCCAGGCGGTTGTTGGCGAAGACCAAGGTTTGGCGGCCGCGATCGAGGAAGACTTGCGCCATGCGCCGGGCTTCGTTGATGTAGCTGCGGCGGATGCCGAGCTGGCGGTTGACGACCGGAGGGTTGTAGCAGACGAAGTATTTCGGGCCCGAAGGCGCGCCGTTGCGGTTGACCTCGACGAATCTCGACTCGGTCAGACTCTCGGCGAGTTCACGCGGGTTGGCTATGGTGGCCGAGCAGCAGATGAATTGCGGGTTTGAGCCGTAGAACGAGCAGATCCGCCGAAGCCTGCGGAAAATATTAGCCAGATGGCTTCCGAAGACCCCGCGGTAGGTATGCAACTCGTCCACGACGATGAACTGCAATTTTTCGAAGAAGCGCGCCCACTTGGTGTGATGCGGCAGTACCCCGGCGTGCAGCATGTCGGGATTGGTGAGCACAACGTTGGCTCGACGGCGGATGGCGCGGCGTGCATCGCTGGGCGTGTCGCCGTCGTAGGTGAAGGCGCGGATCTCGGAGCCCATCGTATTGACCATCTCGTTGAACGCCGATAACTGGTCCTCGCTGAGGGCCTTGGTCGGAAACAGATACAGCGCACAAGCATCGGGATCGCCCAACAGGGCATTCAAGACTGGCAAGTTGTAGCAAAGCGTCTTGCCTGAGGCGGTGGGCGTGACGATGACAACGTTCTTGCCTTGCCGGATCCGCTCGAAGGCTTCGCCCTGGTGCGAGTAGAGCCGCTCGACGCCGCGTTTCTCCAGCGCTTGAACAAGCCGCGCATCGATTTCCGTCGGCATCTCGACGAACTCCGCCTCGCGCGCCGGTTGCCGACGGATCGCTGTGATGGGCGAGTCCGGGGCCGCATGCATCGCCTCAAAGGTCTCGATGACGCGCTCGAGCGAGGAGTCGGTTCGGGCTAAGGGATTCCGCGTTGTTGCCAGTGCATTGTCCGGCTTGGGTTCCCCGAAGTTCAGCGCTAAGTTCACGAGCGGTCTCCCGAGGCGAACAAAAAGACAATTCTCCCTTTGTTCGCCATGTCAGGATAACGGACTTGGCCGTCCAAATCAAGCGGCCGTTGGGGGGAGTTATCATGGGAACCCTTGGCGAAATCCTAGCGATGAAATTCGGCGTCAACACTTTCATCTGGTCCGGCCAGTACGACCGGACCGTCGAAGCGCAGCTTCCGCTGATTAAGGAGAGCGGCTTCGACGGCATCGAGGTGCCCTTGTTTCGGCCTGCCGACTTCCCGGCTGCTGACATCCGCAAGGCCGCCAGCGCTAACGGGCTGGAATGCACGGCATGCACGGTATTGCTGGACGGTCTCAACCTCATCAGCGACGACAGGCAGGTGCGCGATAAGACCCGGCGGCACTTGGAGGAGGCGATTCGCGCCGTGGCCGAGGCAGGCGTCAAAATTTTCGCCGGGCCATTCTATGCGCCCGTGGGTTACCTGCCCGGACGCCGGCGTACCGCGGACGAATGGGCCTGGGCCGTCGAAGGGTTTCAGCAATTGGGACCGGTGTTAGAGGCCAGCGGCGTGACGCTGGCCATCGAACCGCTGAATCGCTTTGAGACCTACTTCCTCAACACGGCGGCGGATGCCAAGGCGCTCTGCGACCAAGTCGGCAACCCGAACGTAGGCGTCCTATTCGACACGTTCCACGCCAACATCGAAGAGAAGAACATTAGCGCGGGATACCGCACCGTCGGCGATCATCTGAAGCACGTCCACACTTGCGAGAATGACCGCGGCATCCCAGGGAGCGGCCATGTCGAGTGGCCCGCCGTATTTCAGGCGCTGCGCGAGATGCAGTACGACGGCTGGCTGACCATCGAGAGCTTCGGGTTCGCGCTGCCGGATCTCAGCGCGGCGGCCGCCATCTGGCGGGACATCGAGCGTACGCCGGATTCTATCGCTTTCGAAGGGATTCGATTTTTGAAACAGAACATGGGAACAACGGCCTAGGACGAAAAACAGGAAAGACCGGTGCGCGACCGTGCTGCAGACTCACGGGCTGCCTGGTCAGCGGGACGACCGACGAAGGATCGGCGACCTTCTTTGCCGGGAGGTTTGATCGGCCTCCAAATGCACGTGAGGCTGCCCTTCAAGGTTAAATGCCGGAACATCTTATATTGA
>CAZYOX010000366.1:0-4387 GCA_964649285.1 uncultured Bryobacterales bacterium
GTTTGGCGCGTCCGGTGCGCTTGAATTCGGCCATCTCAAGGATGGTCTCGATCGATTCCTGCTTGGCGGGGTCGATGAAGCTGCAGGTATTGACGACTAAGGCGTCGGCTTCCCCGGGAGAGGAAGTCAGTTCGTGGCCGCGCGCCTCTACCATGCCCATCATGACCTCGCTGTCTACGAGGTTCTTTGGGCAGCCGAGGCTAATGAATCCGATCTTCACTTCCTCCAGTCTATCGGTGTTGGCTGGTCCGGCGGGGCCAGCGGCCGTTTCGGTGCTACGCTGTTGGATCTTGCGATCTCTCGACCTCGGTTGCGGCATCAATAAACGCCCCGGAGCGATTGGCGTCGACTCGAACTGCGATACCGCGGCGGACGTGATCGCCGACGTGAATCAGGGGTCCCTGCCCTTCCGCGATGGGGCGTTCGATGAGGTCTCGCTGATTCACGTGATTGAGCACGTCGACGACGTAATTCGCACGATGGAGGAGTTGCACCGCGTCTGTCGCGCGGGCGGCGTGATTCGGCTGGAGACGCCGCACTACACGGACTTCAGTTCGTTCTGCGACCCGACGCACAAGTGGCATCTGAATACGTTTTCGTTTCGCTACTTCACCGAGGACGGCGGCTTCAGCTACTACAGCCGCAGGCGCATGCGGGAGCGTAAGTTGCAGGTGAAGATGCTGCGGTTGTGGAAGCTGCTGGGCTTTGAGTTGCTGGTGAACAACTTCCGGGGATTCCGCAAGTTTTGGGAGCACTACCTGTGCTTCGTGGTGCGCGGGAAGGCGATGGTGTTTGAGTTTGAGACGCTGCCGATGAAAGAGCGCTAGTCGCCGGCAAGGCGCTGAAGCGGAAATTGAGGAGAGGGGCGCGCGGCTTTGATTATCCACAGCTTACGCTGTGGGCTGTAATTCCGTCGCCCTAACGGGCTTGGGAAGCGACAGCGGGTGACTGTCAGACGATCACGCAGGCGCTTGGCGGTTTGATTACCCACAGCTTACGCTGTGGGCTATTGATTCCGCAGGACTGGCGCCGGCTATTCACTCTCATCGTCACAGTGCGCATTGCGCTGACGGACGGCCTCAAACAAAGCGACGCCGGCGGCGACGGATACGTTGAGCGAGCTGATTTCGCCCTGCATGGGGATACGCAGCAGGAAGTCGCATTTCTCGGCGGTCATGCGGTGTAGGCCGCTGCCTTCAGCGCCGACGACGATGACCGTCTTGCCCGTGAAGTCTGCCTCCCAGGGTGGGCGGTCGCCGCGTTCGTCGAAACCGTAGATCCAGAAGCCGGCTTGCTTGAGGTCATCCAGCGCGCGGTTAATGTTGGTGACTTTGACGACGGGTAAGTATTCGAGGGCCCCGGCGGCGGCCTTGGCGACGGTGTCGGTGAGCCCGGCGGCGCGCCGCTCGGGCACCATGATGCCGAGCGCGCCGGCAGCGTGGGCGGTGCGGATGATGGCGCCCAGGTTATGAGGGTCTTGAACGCTGTCGGCGACCAAAATCAAGGCGTCGTCCTCGGCCTGTTCGATGAGGTCTTCAAGCCGGGCGGCCGATTTCTTCGCGGCGTAGGCCACGACTCCCTGGTGGACGCCCTTTTCGGCGAGCCGATCGAGGTTTTCGCGCGGCTCGAAACGAACGGATATTGCGCGGGTGCGACAGTCCTCGATGATCTTCTGCAGGCGCTGGCTGGTAGCGCCTTTGGCGATAAGGACTCGATCAAGGGGACGGCCCGCGTCGAGCAGGGCCTGAACGGCGTGAACTCCAATGATTCGATTCATCTGCTTCCGGTATCATAGGATCTTCTGACCTCGGCGGGCTGTGAAGGCCCGCCGTTTTCTCGTCCGACCATGCTGCGATACGAAACTGCTGGAGAATCTCACGGGGAAACCCTTGTCGCCATGCTGACCGGTCTGCCGGCCGGCGTCCCGATTTCTCTCGAGAAGATCAACCGGGAGCTTTGGCGGCGTCAACAAGGCTACGGACGCGGCGGGCGGATGAAGATCGAGACTGACCGGGCGCACATCGTCTCGGGGGTTCGCCATTCGATAACGATCGGCTCGCCGATCGCGGTGTTGCTCGAAAACAAGGACTGGAAGAACTGGACCGAAGCGCTGCCGGTGGAAAACGGTCCCGACAGCGGCGAATCGGCCAAGCCGGTGAATCGTCCGCGGCCGGGGCATGCGGACCTGGCAGGCTGCATCAAGTACAACTTTCCTGAGGCGCGCTACATTTTGGAGCGAGCAAGCGCTCGTGAGACGACTTCGCGCGTCGCGATCGGGGCCATCTGCAAGCTGTTGCTGGAGCAGTTTGGCATCAAGGTGTTGAGCCATGCCGTCGCCGTCGGCGCGGCGCACTTAGGCCGGGACGCTAGTTGGGAAGAGATCGAGGCGCTCAACCAGAAGGACGAGATCTTGCTGAACTGCGTGGACCCCGAAGTCGAACAACGCATGAAGGAAGAGGTGGACCTCGCCTACAAGACCAAGGACACGCGCGGCGGCATATTCGAAGTAGTCGCCCATGGGCTGCCCATTGGCCTCGGCTCCCACATCACGTACGACTCGCGGCTAGACGGACGTTTGGCGCAGGCGATTATGTCGATTCAAGCGCTCAAGGCGGTGGAGATCGGCAGCGGAACGGTGACGTCCGTGTCGCCGGGCAAAGACGCCCAGGACACGATCCACTACAACAAAACTGAGCGGGAGTTCTACCGCGGCTCGAACAAGGCCGGCGGTCTTGAGGGCGGCATCACCAATGGCCAAGACTTGGTGATTCGGGGCTACATCAAACCCATTTCGACGTTGCGGCAGCCGCTGGAGTCCGTCGATCTGCAGACACGCGAAGTCGCCACCGGAGCCTATGAGCGATCCGACGTAGCGGTAGTGCCGGCAGCTGGCGTCATCGGCGAGGCCATGACTGCCTTCGTGCTCGCGCAGGCCTTCTTGGAGAAGTTCGGCGGAGATTCACTGGACGAAACGCGCCGCAATTACGACAGCTACCAGCAGCAGGTTCGCGAGTTCTAACCACGATTCTTGGCACGTTAGACTGAAGGCGTAAGATGTTGCGCAAGATCCATTTGTACGGCGACCCGGTCTTGGAGACGAACTGCGACCCGGTGCGCGACGAGGAGTTCGGTACGCCGGAGTTGAATCAGCTCGTCGAGGACATGTTCGAGACGATGGAGGACTCGCAGGGCGTCGGTTTGGCAGCGCCCCAGATTGGCGAATCCAAGCGGCTGTTTGTGGTCGACATCTCGGGCGGCGAAGACCGCAGCCAGCGACGGGTGCTGATCAATCCCGAGATAGTCGCAACCTCGGGTGAGCAGTTCGGCGAAGAAGGCTGCTTGTCGATACCGGGCTTCCGCGAAAAGGTGCGACGGCCGTTCCGGGTAACGGCGAAAGCGAAAGATGCGGATGGCAATGAGTACGAACTGCAGGGCGAGGAGTTGCTAGCCAGGGCCATTTTGCACGAGAACGACCACATCAACGGCATTCTTTTCCTGCAGCATCTGAGCGCCTTGAAGCGCAGCTTGATCCAACGCAAGATCCAAAAATTGCGCAAGAAAGGCGAGTGGGACTAGCCCGATGCTGCGGGTCGTCTTCATGGGGACCCCGGCGTTCGCCGTCCCGTCGCTGCATGCGTTGGTTGGCGCGGGCTATGACGTAGCCGCCGTCTTTACGCAGCCGGATCGGCCAGTCGGCCGAGGCGGCAAGCTGACGGGACCGCCAGTAAAGCAGGCGGCCGTCGAATTGGGCCTGGAAATCTACCAGCCTGAAAGCGCCAAGACGGATGCGGTCTACGCTTGCCTGCAGGGCCTGAATCCCGACGTCATTGTTGTCGTGGGTTACGGGCAGATCATCTCGCAACGGGTGATCGCTTTGCCGCGACTAGGCTGCGTCAACGTGCATTCGTCGCTGCTGCCGCGTTTGCGGGGCGCTGCGCCGATCAATTGGGCGATCGTTCGGGGCGACAAGAAGACGGGCGTTACGACGATGCAAATCGTCAAGAAACTGGACGCCGGAGATGTACTCGGCGTAAAGGAAACGCCCATCGGCGACGACGAGTATGCCCCCGAACTGGCCGAGCGGCTGGCGCAAATGGGGGCAGAGCTGCTCCTCGAGACGCTAGAGCGATTGGAGAAAGGCGCCATCACGCCGCGGCCTCAAGACGACGCCGCCTCAACCTACGCGCCGATTATGGAACGCGAGGACGGCCTGGTCGACTGGAATCTGCCTGCGCAGGAGATCTACAATCGCATTCGCGGCTTCGCCCCGTGGCCGGGCGCCTACACCTTCTTTCGGGGCAAAAGATTCCACATACGCAGGGCCCGAGTAGCGCCTGGACAGGCCGCCCCTGGGACAATGGCAGTCGAAGGCGTCGAGCTGAAGATC
>CAZYOX010000367.1:0-4352 GCA_964649285.1 uncultured Bryobacterales bacterium
CGATTCCCTGGCTCGACGCAGCACGCTATGCCGATTCAGACGGCTACGAGCGCGATCCGCTGCGCCCCTACGCCTGGCGTTGGCGCGACTGGGTGATCAACGCGCTCAACGACGACATGCCCTTCGACCGCTTCACCGTTGAGCAGCTCGCCGGCGATCTGTTACCCGGCTCGACGGCGGAGCAGAAAGTCGCCACGGGATTTTTGCGCAACGGCATCAAGAACCGCGAAGCCGGCACGCAGAACGCCGAGAAACGTTTTGAAGAGACCGTTGACCGCGCGAGCACCGTCGGTACGGTTTGGCTTGGGCTAACGGTTGGCTGCGCGCAATGCCACGACCACAAGTACGACCCGATCTCGCAGAAGGAGTTCTACGAGTTCTTCGCCAACTTCAACAATGCCGTGGAAGCCGATATCCACGCACCGTTGCCCGCTCAGCAGGACGATTTCGCGCAGAACTATCCCATTTATCGGCAGCGGCGGGCTGAGATCTGGAGCCGTTACGGCGCCGAAAGGCTCTACAACGAATGGCGCGCCATGATCTTGAAGACCATGGATGAGCCGGGCGTTAACACCGACTGGGATGAAGAGCTGACCGAATGGCGCGCCGCAAACGATCGCGCCGACTGGCTGATGTTGACGGAGGAATCGTCGCTCTCGGACATCGATCGCGACCGCCGCCAAGACTGGTTCCTGCGGATGATCGGGCCCGTGTTCAAAAAGGATGAAGCGACTCAAGCCCTGCTCACAAGAGTCAAGGAAGAGCTCGCCGCGCTAGAAGCCGACGTGTTGCCCGACGGCGCCATAGCATACGCAATCCAAGAGCGGAGCGAGAAGCAAACGACCCACATCGCCCTGCGCGGCGACTGGAAGTCGCCCGGACTTGAAGTGCAGCCCGGCGTGATGGCGGTTTTGAATCCTCTCGAAGCCGACAGCCAACCGCCCCGGTTGGCATTGGCCAAGTGGCTCGTTGATCCCAAGAATCCGCTGACTGCCCGGGTGGCCGTCAATCGCGTTTGGCAGGAACTGTTCGGCCGCGGCCTGGTCGAGACCGCCAACGACTTTGGCACCCAAGGCAAGCCGCCGTCGCATCCTGAACTGCTCGACTGGCTAGCAGCCGCCTTCATAGAGGACGGATGGAGTCAAAAGAAGCTCGTGCGGCGTATCGTGACTTCGGCGACTTATCGCCAATCGTCCGCTGCCCGGCCGGAACTGCAAGACCGCGACCCAGGTAACGCCTGGTTGGCGCGCCAGAACCGGTTGCGGCTCCCGGCAGAGTTGGTCCGGGACAACGCGCTTGCCGTCAGCGGACTATTGTTCGGCCGCATCGGCGGACCGAGCATCCATCCGCCGCAGCCCGAGGGCGTTGGCGACCTCAGCTATTCGAAGAAGGATTGGCCCGAAGACACGGGTCCCGAACGCTATCGGCGGGGCTTGTATATCTTCTTCCGGCGCACTTCGCCGTATCCCATGCTAGTGAACTTCGATGCGCCAGACACGCTCACGGCCAGCGTGAAGCGTGAACGCACCAACACGCCGCTGCAAGCGCTGAATCTGCTCAATGACCCGGTATTCATCGAGGCCGCCCAAGCTCTGGCGCTGCGCGTCTGCCAAGCAAATCCGGATGCCGACGCGCGCGTTGCCAACCTCTTTGAACTTGCCCTGGGCAGGCTCCCGAGCGAAGCGGAGTCGAAGCGCGTCAGACGCTTCCAAGAGTTCGAGCGGTCGCGGCTCGCCGAAGCGGAAGAAGCGGCCGCTGAGACCGCGCCCTTCGTTCCGCCCGGTCTGACGCGGGCCGATCTAGCGGCCTGGACTGGCGTCGCCCGCGGGATTCTGAACCTGGATGAGTTCGTAACGCGAGAATAAAAGAACGAGCGATGACCTTCCAAGACATCCTAAGGCGCGCGCCGCAAGCCAATCGGCGAGAGTTCTTGCGAACGGCGGCCAACGGCATCGGCGCCTGGGCGCTGAGCGACCTGCTGGCCGCTGACGGTTTCGCCGCCGGCGGCCGAGTCCTCCAGCCGCACTTTGCGCCAACGGCCAAGAGCGTCATTTACCTGTTCATGGAGGGCGGCCCCAGCCAATACGAGCTGTTCGACCCGAAGCCGGCATTGCAGAAGTACGATGGCATGTCATTGCCGCCGGAGATGACTCGCGACATGAAGCTAGCCTTCATCAAGCCGACGGCCAAGGTTATGGCTGGCCGGTTCCAGTTTGCTCCGCGGGGCGAGTCTGGGATGGAGTTATCCGAGTTGGCCCCGTATCTGGGAGAGGTGGCCGACGAGCTGTGTCTCATCCGATCGATGCAGACGGACGCCTTTAACCACCACCCCGGTCAACTATTGCTGTTTACCGGCAGCATCGTGCCCGGCAGGCCCACGATGGGCGCTTGGGCGTTGTATGGGCTTGGCTCGGAGTCAGAAAATCTGCCTGGCTTCGTCGTATTGACTTCCGGCAAGGGCACATCCGGCGGCACGACGAATTTTTCCTCCGGGTTCATGCCGTCGCTCTATCAGGGCACGCCCTTCCGCAGCCAAGGCGATCCAATCCTCTATTTGACGAACCCGGCAGGCATCGACCGCTACGCTCAGCGCCGGACTATCGATTTCGTCGGCGACATGAACCGTCTGCACGAGGAGCAAGTCGGCGACCCGGAGATCGGCTCCCGCATCGCTGCCTACGAGTTGGCCTTCCGGATGCAAATGGAGGCGCCCGAGTTGATGGATTTCTCCGACGAGTCGCCCGAGACGCTTGAGATGTACGGCATCGAGAGCGAGAACGAGCACCGCCGCCAGTACGCCACCAATTGCCTGCTGGCCCGCCGCATGGTCGAGCGCGGCGTGCGCTTCGTGCTGATGATGGACGCCTCTTGGGATGACCACACTTACCTGAATGAGCGGTTGCCCAAGCGCATGGAAGAAACTGATCAACCTACCGCCGCTCTGATTAAGGACCTGAAGCGCCGCGGCCTTCTGGAGGACACGTTGGTGGTTTGGGGCGGCGAGTTTGGGCGGACGCCGATGGTCGAGATCCGCAAGCCCGAAGAAGCCGCCAATGCCGGGCGTGACCACCATCCCGCGGCCTTCTCCATGTGGATGGCCGGCGGGGGCGTCAAGGGCGGCTACGTACACGGCGAGACGGACGAGCTTTGCCTGACAGTGGCCAAAGACCCCGTCCATGTCCACGACCTGCAGGCGACCATGCTGCACTGCCTGGGCTTCGACCATGAGCGGCTCACATACCCTTTCATGGGGCGCAATTTCCGGCTCACCGACGTTCATGGAAAAGTAGTTCGAGAACTCTTGAGCTAGGCGCCAAACGCCGATTGGTGAGCGAGCGCACTGCCTCCGCGAAGAGGTTTGCTATCCTGCTAGCCTGCGTAGGTTACAGGCAACTCTCGGAGGTTATTTTTTGGACCCGAATCTCAAGCTAACCGACTCCCGCACCGGCAAGTCATTCGAAATTCCGATACGCAACAGTACGGTGCGGGCCATGGACCTGCGCCAAATCAAAGTAGATCCCGAAGAATTCGGGATGATGACCTACGACCCCGGCTATACCAACACGGCCTCGTGCACCAGCCGGATCACATTCATCGACGGCGACAAGGGCATTCTGCGCTACCGCGGTTACCCTATCGAGAAGTTGGCCGGAACCTGCACGTACACCGAAGTCTGCTACTTGCTGCTCTACGGCGAATTGCCCACGCAGGGAGAGCTGAACAACTGGGATATGGAGATCAAGCGCCACACGATGGTGCACGAAAACGTGAAGAAGTTCATGGACGGTTTTCTTTACGATGCCCACCCCATGGGCATGATCGTATCGACCGTCGCCGCGCTCTCTACCCTATACCGCGACGCCAAGAACATCCAAAGCCGCACCAATCGGCGCATGCAACAGCTGCGGCTGATCAGCAAGATGCCGACCCTTGCGGCTTACGCCTACCGCCACAGCCTGGGTCTCCCCTACGTCTACCCAGACCCGGACCTCTCGTATACCGAAAACTTCATGAACATGCTCTGGCGTCGGGCAGAGCCGAAGTTCCAGCCAAATCCCGTGCTGGCGAGGGCCCTGGACGTTCTGTTCATCCTGCACGCCGATCACGAGCAGAACTGCTCCACGTCGACGATGCGCACAATCACCAGCTCCGACGCCGATCCCTACATCGGCGTCTCCGGGGCGGCCGGCGCACTGTACGGCCCTCTGCACGGCGGCGCCAATGAAGCGGTCCTCACCATGCTCGATGAGATCGGCTCGATGGAGAAGATCCCGCAATTCATCAAAGAGGTGAAGAAGGGCGAAGGCCGGCTGATGGGCTTCGGCCACCGCGTCTATAAGAACTACGACCCG
>CAZYOX010000368.1:0-4338 GCA_964649285.1 uncultured Bryobacterales bacterium
TCTTGGCAGGCGTGATGCCGCCGATGCCGGAGACGCGACAACGGGCGAAATCGATCCAACGCTTTGCGATCAACGGGTTGTACTCGAACGGATGCGTAAACAACTCGCCCACGGCTTGCGGCGTCGTGCAGACTTGGCGAATCCGCTCATACCAGTCGACTTGTTCGGGAGCCAGCACGTCTTCGACGAAGAACATTTGCATGTCTTGCATGCGCCGGCAGAACTCCACGGCATTCATCCCGGTTAAGTGCGAGTGCACGTCGTGCAGCAGCTTGTGCTCGAAGCCTATGCGTTCCCGGACCTGGGCGAACATCTTGGGTACCCGATCAACGTAGGTTTCTTCGTCGAATGCCGGACCGGCATAGCCCGTCTCCGGCCTGCTACGCTCGCCCGCTGGAATGAATCCGCCGCCGCCGTATTGGCCAAACTGCACGCGGATGTGGCGGTAACCGTCTTCGATGCTCTGCTGGATGCGCTCCAGGGCTGCCCCGACGTCATTGCCGGCGGCGTGGTCGTAGCAGGGCACGGCATCGCGCGCTTTGCCTCCCAGCAGCTCGTATACAGGCATGCCGGCGCGCTTGCCCTTGATATCCCAGAGGGCCATGTCCATGCCGCTGAGCACGTTGTTGTTGATGGGGCCGTTGCGCCAATAGGTTTTGACGTGCGCGCTCTGCCAAAGGTCTTCGATGCGATCCGGGTCTTGGCCGATCAGCCAGGGCTTCAGGTGATTCTCGAGCGCAGCGACGACCGCGCTTGTCTGGTAGTGATTGTTTGCTGAGCCGATGCCGTAGAGGCCGGGTTCGTTGGTGATGATCTTGACGAAGACCCAGCGGTAGTTGGCGCCGCCGCTGGTTTGAATCACCTTGACGTCCTCGATCTTGAGCGGAGGCAAGCCATTCGTGCGGCGAGCGACTTCTTGGGCCATAGCCACCGACATGGCCGGCACAGCGAGCAGACTCTTGGCAAACGTTCGACGATTCATCGCAAGCGGATCCTCCTGGCCCTAGCGTGCCTCAGAGTAGCCTACCGACGGGGATTGCGGTCAACGGTCCCACTCGCGGGCTAGCCCTTCTTGTTGTTGATGATGGCTGCGGCGGTGTCGTGCAGCATCTTCGCCGCGTTCGACATCGTTTGGAGGGTCTCGTTCTCAAGAGCATTTTGCAGGTCGAGGACGGCCTGCTGTGTGTTGTTGTCCGCGGCGTCGCAAAGCTCGACGGTTCTCAACAGCTCCGCGGAGACGGACTCAGCCGTGGCTGCCTTGGGCTCCGCTCGCTGCACGGGACGCGCGCCTGTTGCGAAGGCCTCGGTGAGAATCAACGGCTGAATTTGCAAATCGCTCGAGGCCTTGCCCTCGTCGAAGGAGCCTTTGAGCCGTTCCAAGCGCGCACGCTCGTTGTAGGCGGCCTCCCGCTGCGCTTCGCGGAACTTGACGGCAGATGCCAAGGGGTGGAAGGTCGCGTCCCTTTCGAGATAGGCCTGCTGCAGCACGCCATGGACGAGCGCGTCGATGTCGGGTTGGAATTCTCGCTCCTCCATTTTACCGAGAACCAGCTCCCACTCCTTCTGAGCCGCGGCATAATCGCCTTGGCTCAACCGCAGAGCCGTTCGCCGTAAGATGCCGCCTTCCTCGGAGCGCAGTTCCCGTCCGTAATGGCTGAACAGCGCTATCTTCTTAAGGGCATTTAAATCCAGCGGAGGTCCTGGTTCTAGCTGTTGCAGCTTGGATGCAGGCGCCAGGTCGTGCTCCATCCGCTGAATGATTTGCCCGGTCGCTGGCGTCAGAGCCAGCAACGCAGCAATCCCCATCGACGTGCAGCGCCTCATGGTGAAATCCATCCCAATTCGAGTATAGGGCTCGTTCTACTTTAGGACAGACGCTTTCCGGCTGGTACGGTTAGGCAGTGATCGAGAGTTGGCCTGGCATCCTCTCACAAAACAGTAGCCCGCGACGCAGCGAGGGGACGAACGTGTGCTTCGCTGTGCATCGTCTCCGCGCGAGGGGGTAACGGCTTAACCCTGGGGAGGTCGACCAGCAGGTGCGAGGCGCGCGCCATCCGGCCCACGGCTGTGACGACAGCGCGGCTGTCGCGGGCCCAAACGGCTTCGTGCAACTCTTCGCACCAAACTGGGTCCATACCATCCAGGCACAGGTTGAAGTAGAGCTCCGTCGCCGTCGACCAGAGGCCAAGCTCAGCGTAACGGCGCAATAGTTCCAAATCTACGAGAGTCGATATTCTCATATACGGCTCGATGCCATCGAGCGCCTTGCTGTTACAAGAAAAACCCTAAACGGGCCTCCCTGTTCTCGGCGCTTACATGCCCATTAGTGCGGCGAATACGTCGACGCCGTACCAAAGGTTCGCCAGGCGCAGGTTCTCGTTTTCGGCATGTTGGTTGTTGTCGTGGTTGGCGATGGGCAACACCAGCACGGGCTTGCCTAGATCCGCAAACAGGTACAGCGGCAGCGAGCCACCCATCGTGGGAATGAGCAATACGTCTTCTCCGGCGGCCAAGGTGACCGCCGCCGCGATTTCCTTGGCAATCGGCAGACTCATCTCGGTGCGCGCAGCAGGATAGCCTCTGCCGCGGGTCACCTTGGCGATCTTCGGATACCGGGCGCGGGTCGCGGCATCAGGGTCTTCCCGAACCACGTGAAAGCCCTTCTGGCGGATGTGCCGCTCCACTAGATCGAGCATCTGCTCGGGATCATTGCCTTTGACCAGCCGGATGTCCAACGCCGCGGTCGCCGTGTTGGGAATGATGTTGGTCGCCAGGGCGCCCGTTTCACCGCCGGAGAGCCCGCGCACGGTCAACGACGGCAACAGCAGGCGCTCAGGCAGCGTCTCTCCTTGGCCTTCGGTCCAGGCGAGACCGAGCTCCGCTTTCAGTTCGTCTTCGTAATTCGGCAGGCTGGCGAGCGCGGCGCGCTCCTCGGCGCCGATCGGCGTGGTCGAGTCGTAGAACTCTTCAATGAGGACCTTGCCGGTTTCGTCCTTCATGCCGGCAAGCAACCGCGCCAATTCCATCGCCGGCACTGGGGCCCAATTGCCGTAGTGTCCGCTGTGCAAGGGCCGATTGGCGCCGTACACGGTCACATCGAGGTGTGCGTCGCCTCGCGCGCCGAACAGCAGCAAGGGCTTGCGGCTCTGGTGCATGGGGCCATCGCAGAACAGCCAGACGTCGATGTCGGCGAACTTGTCGCGATGGGCGGTGAGGTAGGCGCCCAGGTGCGGCGAGCCGGCTTCTTCTTCGCCGTCGAATAGAAACTTGATGTTCGCCGTGGGCTGGATACCTTTCTCGGCGAAGGCGTCCAAAGCCGCCAGAAGAGCTATCAGCGGCGCCTTGTCGTCGCCCGCGGAGCGTGCGTAGAGCCGCCACTCGGGGTCGATTTTGTCGCCGGGGGCGGGGAAGGGCAAGGCCTTGCCGCCCTCGTCGTGCCGCGCGGTCCACAGGGTAGGCTCCCAAGGACTTTGCAGCCATTGCGAGGTGTCTACCGGTTGGCCGTCGTAGTGGGCGTAGATGCCGAGCGTGCGCGTGGCGCCGGGGACCGTAATTTCGCCGAAGACCAGCGGCGGGACGCCGTCCGACGTCAGCAACTGCGTCTTGACGCCGCGCTTGGCGAACTCCGCGGCCAGGTAGTCGGCATTGCGTTGCATGTTCGCCGCATCTTGGGCGACGTTGGGCAGGCGCAGCAGGTCGGCGAATTGCCGCAGGATCTCGACCTCGTGGGCCTGGCGATAAGAGCGGGCGGTCTCCACCGGTGTCTGGGCGAGCCCAATGGCTGCGGATAGGGAGAGGACAAGGATAACTCGGCGCATGAGGACAAGATAGCGCGCCCCAAGGGGGTTGTTGAGGCCTCGCTCTCGGTCCCAACACGGGAGTAACACTCCAGCGGAGCAGGCGATCTATTGGCGGGAGCGGCGATCGGCCGCTCCGAGAAATACATAGCGCCCGCAATCATCTCGGAGGAACCATACGATGGCTACAGCTACGAATGCCTCGATCTTGTCCGCCAGCACTTTGAGCGGCGATAAGGTCCGCAACCGGAAGAACGAAGACCTGGGAAAACTCGAAGACATCATGCTGGACCTCGATACGGGGAGTATCGCCTATGGCGTGCTTTCGTTTGGCGGGTTCCTGGGCATGGGCGACAAGTTGTTCGCTATCCCTTGGCAGCAGCTTCAGGTGGACACGATCAACAAGTGCCTAATCCTCAACGTCGATAAGGAAACGCTCGAAAACGCACCCGGGTTCGACAAGAATAACTGGCCGAATTTCGCAGACCGAAAGTGGGGCGCGACTATTCATAAGCACTACAGCGCCACCCCGTACTGGACG
>CAZYOX010000369.1:0-4335 GCA_964649285.1 uncultured Bryobacterales bacterium
CCACAATGATCTTGCGGCCGGTCAGCCCGGCGTCGCCGTGCGGTCCGCCGATCACGAAGTTGCCCGTCGGATTGATGTGGTACTTGGTCATGTCGTCGACCATGTCCTCGGGGACGATCGGACGAATGATCTCCTTCATGATCGCCTGGCGCAGCTTTTCCTGCGGCATTTCGTCGTGCTGCGAAGAGAGCACCACGGCGTCGATGCGCGCCGGCTTGCCGTCCACGTATTCCACGGTGACCTGCGACTTGCTGTCGGGACGCAAGAAAGGCATCTCGCCCGACTTGCGCATCTTGGTCGCCTGCTCCACCAACTTGTGCGCCAGCATAATCGGCAACGGCATCAACTCAGGAGTTTCGTCGCAGGCGTAACCGAACATCAGGCCTTGGTCGCCCGCGCCGCCTGTATCCACGCCCATGGCGATGTCCGGCGACTGGCGGCCCAACGCGTTCAATACCGCGCAGGTTTTGGCGTCATAGCCGTATGCGGCGTTGGTGTAACCGGTGTCCTCAATCGTCTTGCGGGCGACTTCCGTGAAATTGATCTTCACGTCGTCGCGGTAAGTGAGTTCGCCGGCGATCATGCAGAGTCCTGTCGTGACCAGGGTTTCGCAAGCGACGCGGCCCATCGGGTCCTGCGCCAGGACCGCATCCAGGACCGAATCCGAGATGCGGTCAGCGAGCTTATCGGGATGTCCCTCGGAAACCGACTCCGAGGTGAACAAGTGCTTATCAGTGCGTGCCAATCCTAGGTCCTCCAGGTAAGAATCTTCCTATCGTTCGGGGTTAGTGGTCTCAGCCTGCATGGGGGGTGCCGCAGGGCAGTGAGATTAGGCCCAACCTCCAAAGCTACCAAAGGGTTACAGACAGGTCAATGTTACCATCCGGTCTTGCGCGCGAGCGTCGTCATACCCACCCTGCACGGGGGCGCAACATTGCGGCGGTGCGTCCAGGCTTTGGAGGCGCAATCGCTGCCTGCCTTCGAGATCGTCATCGTCGATAACAGCGGCCGCGGGGTCGCCCGGCAAGCCCTGCCGTCCTCGCGCATCCGCCTGATCGAGAATGCCGTCAACGTAGGCTTCGGCGAGGCCATCAACCAGGGCGCCGCCGCTTCTCAAGCCGATTATATTTGCACCCTGAATGACGACGCCTACCCGCAATCCGGATGGCTGGCCGCCCTAGTCGCCGCCGCCGACGCCGACCCGGAGGTGGGCGCCTGCGCTTCGCTAATCCTTCTCGAGGGCCAAGCCGCGGACATCGACTCCGCCGGCCTGGGGCTATACGCCGACGGAACCGCCAAGCAGCTCGGCCGCGGCAATACGCCCCAAGACTACCCCGCCGCCCAAGATGCGCTCATGCCGAGCGGCTGCGCGGCCCTTTACCGCCGCTCCATGCTCGAACAGATCGGCGGCTTCGACGGCGATTACTTCCTCTACGGCGAGGATTCGGACGTCGGCCTCCGCGCCAGACTCGCCGGCTGGAAGTGCATTCTCGAACCGCGCGCGGTGGTCTCTCACGACTACTCCGGGTCCGCGGGCAGGGCCTCGCGGCTCAAGGCTTTCTACGTCGAGAGGAATCGGCTCTTTACGGTCCTGAAGCTCTTCCCGCTGAGCTTCTGGCCGATGCTGCCTTTCCATGTCTTCCGGCGCTACTGGGCGCACTGGAAGGCGGCGTCTCGGGGCAGCGGTCTTGCCGGCGAGTTCGGCCAGCGAGAGAGCCCCTGGCAGCTTGTGCTAATAGTGTTGCAAGCTCACGGCGCCGCCTTGGCGGCTCTGCCGCGCCTTTGGAGTCTAAGACGTCAGTTTCGCCAACACAAAAAGTTGACCGCTTCCCAGTTTCGGAGTCTGCTCAACCAATACCGCATCACGGCACACGAGATCGCCGAGCAGTAGCGCTGACCGCAATGGATCGAACCGACAAGCGACTCCTTGTACTCGTGCCCGCCTATAACGAAGAAGGCGCTGTCGGGCAGGTTGTCCAAGCCGTCAATCGGGTCCTGCCGGGAACGACCGTCCTGGTCGTCGACGACGGCTCAGCCGACGAAACGACCGCGGTCGCAAGAAGCGCCGGGGCCGAAGTCGTCCGCCTACCTCATCACCTTGGTCTCGGCGGAGCGGTGCAAACCGGTTATCGCTTCGCCTTTGAGCACGGCTTCGAGCGGGTCGTGCGGCTCGACGGCGACGGCCAACATCCGCCCGAAGAGATCCCTTCGTTACTGGCGAAGATGGACGCCGGCAGCTACGACATGGTCACCGGCTCGCGCTACCTGGAAGCCAATGCCTATCAACCGCAGTCGCTGCGCCGTTTTGGCGGCTGGGTCTTTAGCATCATCCTGCGCCCCATACTCGGCAAACGCATCAGCGACCCGACTTCCGGGTTCATCGCCGTCAACCGCAACGCCCTCGCCGTCTTCAGCCACAGCTTCCCCTTGGAATACCCCGAGATCGAAGCCTTGGTCGTGCTCCGCCGCAAGGCGATGACGTTCGCCGAGACCCCCGTGCAGATGAAGCCGCGTCTCGCCGGCGTTTCCACCATCGGCAGTTGGTCGGCGGTCTACTATATGGTGCGCGTCCTGCTCGGCGTTCTCGTTAACGTCATCAAGTATGAAAAGCGATTCCATTCGGCGCCCGGAGCGAAACGCTAATGGAAAGAATTAGCTGGATCGTCGCCGGCCTCTGCGTTCTGCTCCTGCTGCAGATCATTCGCGCCGTGCGTCGCGAGCACATCCGCGTCGAGTACTCCATGGCCTGGTTCGGCGCCGCGGCGATTCTCCTTGTGCTGTCCTTATGGGATGCCGCTCTAGAGTGGCTGGCCTTCGCATTGGGCATCGAAGACGTCTCCTTCGTGCTCTTGCTTCTCGCCGGATTGGTTTTCCTGTTCACCTTCTTCCGCCTGACGATCGAAGTCTCGACTCTAAAGGATCACAACATCCTCGTTAGCCAGAAAGTCGGCATGCTCGAGTGGGAAATTCGCCGCCAAGAACAAGAGCTGCGAGAGTTGCGGGACAAGGCGGCGGGGGAGTGAAGATTCTCTACGATGCCGCGCCGCTGTTGATGCGCAGCGCCGGCGTCAAAAACTACCACTACGCCGTGCTGGAACGCCTTCTGGCCACGGTCCCCAAGCAACAGCTCAGGATGTTCCCTTACCTGAGCCGCATCGGCGTCAACGTCAATGAGCAGTCCAATTTCTCCAGCGCCTATTCCTGGGTGCGGCTGGCCGGCGTCCTTGCTTCCAATCGCTTCCGCGTCCCGTTCGCCCATCCGCAGGCCTTAGGCGTCGACCTGTTCCACATCACTCCGCATGTCTTTCATCCGCCAGTGAAGCCCATACTGACGTCGATGATTCACGACGCGACGCCGCTGACTCATCCCAACTGTCACCAGCGCCCCACGATCGAACTGTTCCAATGGTTCGTCGCGCACACCATTCCCAAGCTCAAGGCCGTCATCGTGCCTTCACAGGCAGTCAAACATGACCTGGTTACCCAGATCGGCATGCATTCAACGAGGATTGAGGTCATTCAGCACGGGGTCGACGAAGACTTTTTCGAAGCCTCGCCCGAGCAACTCGGGACCGCCCGCCGCACTTACGACCTGCCGGAGGAGTTTGTCCTCTTCGTCGGGTCCATGGAGCCGCGGAAGAACCTGATCCGCCTCGCTGAGGCCCACGCGCAGCTGCCTGAGAGCATGCAGGCGCGCTTTCCCTTGGTGGTCGTCGGCTCCGCCGGATGGCATAACGACGAAATCCGCACCTTACTCGAAAAATCAAAGCACGTCCGTCTCGTCGGCTATGTTTCCCGGGCATTGCTGCCGGCGGTTTACGCTTGTGCCACGGCGTTCGTGTTCCCTTCCCTCTATGAGGGCTTTGGCATGCCGCTGCTTGAGGCCATGGCCGCCGGAACCCCTGTCATCACTTCAAACATCTCCGCCATGCCCGAGGTCGTTGGCGAGGCTGGCGTCACCGTCGACCCCTACGACACAGACGAGATCTGCGACGCCATGCGCTCGATGCTCGAAGACATCAATGCCGCCGCCTTGCTCGGCGCTCGCGGCCGCGACCGCGCCCGCCGCTTCACCTGGGAACGAACCGCCGCCCTAACCTGGAAGTTTTTTGAAAAGACTGCCGCAATCTAACGCACCAGCCGGAGCGGTTGCCAAGCCCCCTGCTCATTCCATGCCCCATGCGGTCCTTTGCCTTAACACGGCATGCGACACCGCCCGTCCGAGCCGCGACGGTCACGGAGCGGTTTCCGGAACCCTTGACACGGCATGCTACAACTGAAAACAGAAGAGCCCCAGTTAGGCCAGGTACGGCTGGGGCGTCCCGTGCACGGGGA
>CAZYOX010000370.1:0-4327 GCA_964649285.1 uncultured Bryobacterales bacterium
AAGCTAATTGCGTGGAGGCAATCGGCCTTGTTGTAGTAAGCCTCACCGGATGCGATGGGCTCGTGGTTGGCGGCCTTCAACCGCCAACGCCATTGGAATCCCGAAAGGTAAATTTCGAAATACGTTCCTTGCAACATGTCCTGAACTCCTATAACCGGTTGCGACGTGGGGCGTTGACACGCCTACGTCAAGCGGGCCTAGTGAACACACTTCGACCCAAGCGACCGTTTGACGGGAGTGCCCGAACTGGGCTAGGATGAGGTTGTCACGCGCTCATCCCCGCCCGTCAAAACGGTCGGTATATGAACCAGCCAAGGGCGTCTGTTATCAGCAGACGCCCTTGCCAATTCGGCTCCTCGCATTCTAGCACGGGCAACCGTTGCAAACTATATAGACTTTGGGCTTCCGCTAGCCCCTATATGTTGGGGTAAGGGTCCTAATCCAAAAGCCCCACGATCTCTTCTAACGTCCAGACGTGATCGGAAACCTTCGCTTCCATCGCCGGGGTGACTCTTAGCGACTTGTGAACCCGAGCAAAGTTGTAGTGCATCATGTGGATCGCCACGGCGTGCGCGTGGTTCTCGACCTTCTTTGAGAATCCGTTCGTCAATCGCGTGAACCGGCGCATCCCCATTCTCATCGTCAAGTTCGCCCGCTCGACGTAGCTGGTCGAAACATGCGCGGAATCAGGGTTGCCGATCTTCGTATCGCACTTTGTACCAATGCACTGTGCGGGGCTGTAGCGCGTCGAGGGTTCGCCAGTGTCATGGCCGTAAATCTTCTGGAGCATGGCGTAGTCCACGTTGCTGCGAAACGCTTCTGCAACGGCGTCCAGATAGACCTTGTGGCCGTCAGTGGTTAGCTGCACGCGATTGGAGAGGCGCCCCGCGAGGTCTTGCATGAACTCCCACGCGCTACCCGCTCCACGGTCACCGATGTACCACGACGGAATCAGCTTCGTGTCCGCGCAGATCGCGGTCCAAGTCCACACGTCGCCGTAGCCGAACTGACCCTGCTTGTCGGTCGGGACGTTCTTCGCCTTGGAGTAGCAGAACGACCAGATCTCATCGCACTGAACCCGCTTGCAGGGCAGATTGCGAAGGTGCTTGCCTTGATACTCCGCGCAAGCAAAACCAAGGTCCACAAGCAGCTTGGTCACAGTGTTAATCGAGCAGCCGACCATGCGCGTTGTCGAACGAAGGCTGTTACCCTCAACCAAAGCCGCAAGGATCTGGACGCGCTTGGCCGTGCTCAGCTTGTTCATACTGAATATTGTGCTTGATCGTTCTTGCATTGTCAATACCTAATATTTTCAGGTGCTTGGGTTAGCCTACTTCTTGTTTTCGTTCCTCATTTGAGGTAGGATAACAAGAAGTAAGGCGGGCTGTCGCCTCGCGCTGGAGACACAACAGTATGAAGCAGACCGGATCTATCTCTGACAATTTCGACGTAGAGGCGCAACTCGCCAAGCTGGGCGTAACTCTCAAGATTGCTTTGCATGCCGTGGAGGTTGCGCAAGGTGCGGTTGCGGGTACCACGCGCCACCACCCACCCGGACGTGCGGGAAGCGAATCGTATTTCGAGGGGTCGAGAGCTCTCCGAGACAGGCTGAGGGTTGAGGATTGGGAATCCGTGGATCTTAGGGGTCAAGCCCTGGTCGTAAGTCCCGATAACAAGATCGCGCTGACGGTCTCGGGTGGCGATCACAACACGGGCCGCCTGCTCGGGAAGCCCAAGACTCGTTCACCGAAGGGTAGGGTTACGCAGTGCGCAGTGCTCGCGAACAGCAGGTTCTTGTTTGCCGAGGACGAAGCCGCCGCGAGGGCGGAAGTGGCCAGAATCAACGCTCAGATAGACCGGGATTTTTGGGTACTACTGATCTACCACGACGAAATAGCTAGAGAGACCCGGAGCGAACTGTCGCGCCCGGTCATCGTTGTTGGAGAAATGAAGGGCAAGCGTCAATTGTCTGAGTGGTCAGCCAGAATTATCCTTCCCGCGATTCCATTCGGTGACGACATCGGCAGCGCACAGCAGACCCCCAGCGACTCCAACCTCAGTGGTGAGGTTAACGTCGAGATCAAGCGCAGGGCCTAGGGGGGTGGAAATGGTTAATCCGCAAAGACTCTCTCTCGCGAGAGAACGGCGGGGCTACACCAAGATCCAGCTCGCCAAGAAGGTGGGCGTAGACCCGAGATCAATCACAGCCTATGAATCCGGGGAGTTCCCGCCGAGCCCGGAAACCCTCAGGCAGTTAGCAGCGGTTTTGGATTTCCCCGAAGAGTTCTTCGTTGGGGACGATATCGAGGTCCTGAGCCCTGATGGCGCCAGCTTCCGTTCTATGACCAAGATGACCGCCAGTCAGCGCAACATGGCGCTGGCGCAAGGGGCCTTGGCGATCCACTTGGCCAAATGGATTGAGGAACGCTTCGAGCTTCCAGAATGCACCGTGCCGGATCTGGATCGAGGACAATACCGCCCGGAGACGGCAGCAGAAGCCGTCAGAAGCTTGTGGGGCCTTGGACAGTTGAGCATCCGAAACATGATCCACCTGTTGGAGTCCAAGGGTGTTCGGGTGTTCTCGCTTGGCATTAACGCTCGCGAAGTGGACGCCTTCTCTGTTTGGAAGGGAGGAACGCCATACGTTTTCTTGAATGTTTTCAAGTCCGCCGAGCGAAGCCGGTTCGATGCCGCGCACGAATTGGCGCATCTTGTCCTACACAAGCACGCTAGCCCCAACGGTCGAGAGGCCGAAGGTGAAGCGAATCGGTTTGCTGCTGCATTTCTTATGCCGGAACGCAGTGTCTACGCAGCCGAAACGCCCCGTAACCTAAACCTCAATACCATAATTGGGCTGAAGAGAAAATGGACCGTATCGGTCGCCGCATTGGCCCATCGTTTGCACGAGCTTGAACTTCTGACGGATTGGCAATACCGGTCGATATGCATCGAGATTGGTCAGCGGTTCAAGAATACTGAACCAAATGAAGCGCAGCGAGAGAGTTCGGCTATCTTGCCAAAGCTGTTTGCGTATCTCTTCAAAGAAGAGGGGCTGAAGCGAGGTGCGATAGCCGAAGAGTTGGCCATTCCGCCTGCCGAACTAGAGCAGCTGCTTTTCGGGCTTACAATGACCGCGCTGCCCGGAGGACGGAAAACCCAAAAGGGTGGACCAGCAAAGAAGCCAGGGCTGTCCTTGGTTAAGGAGTAGACTTCCAGCGAGCTTGGGCGGCTTTCCGGGCGACCTCTCGCCGCTCTTCAGGCGTCATGCTCTCCGCCCGAGCCTTGCCGCCCTTCTTGCCGCCCAAGCGGCCTAGTTCGACCGCTGCGGGGTTCTTGTCGCCGTAGTCCGGCTTGTCCTCGACCTCGCCCGATGCGATGTCCACGATGAGCTTGGCGAGCTTGTTCGCGTCGGTTGGCCGTTTCTTGTGTGGGCCTTCTGGCATGTGCGTTCATTATCCCATGCCGTCCGAACCTTTCCCAGCGGGGCCGGATTTCAAACTGAGACACTACCTCATAAACCTGCGGGTCCGTCTTCCATCGGTCCAGTCTTCGATCCGGCGAATTTCCCGTCCGTTGCCGGCAATCTCCTTCACTTCAACCGCGCCTGGAGTCGCTGTGCTGGCCGCGAATGCTTCCGACGCTCCAAAGCCTCGGCTCCACACCACGACAGGCCTTCCGTCCCAAAAACCTGCCAGGACCGGCCAATGCTCTCGCTCCCAGGCGGGCACGCGAGAGTCGCGAAACAACTCTCTCAGCGGCCGCTGGTTCTCGCCGGCCAGACGATCACCCGGCTGCCAGGTGCGTAAGTGTAAGGAAGTAAGTCGGTTATAGTCGAGCAAACTCTGCTCGTCGCTGCGCTTGCCCTTGGCGGCGAAACGCAGGAGCACCCGTGAGCGGCCGTCTGGAGCAGCGAGATCGCTGGGAGCGTTGGCTTCGACCGGGGCTACCGGGACCGCCGGCGCCTCCGGGCGAAGCAGCAGGATTTCGCAGGAACGTCGCGCGGTCAGTCCGGGCAAGCGTCCCTGTTTGGGACCATCGGGTTGAATCATGGCCGCTAGCTGTTCGAGGGCCTGCGTGTCGAGCTGGCGTCCGGAGGTATTCGACTCGCGAGCCAGCCGGTCGAGACAACGATAGAGGACGGCGGGGTGAAGGCCCCTGGCCGCTAGGCAGTCGATCTCAACGCTGCCGCCGGCATTGCCATAGGCGAGCGACTCCAGCGTCTTGGCCACCAGGGCGTCCCAATAAGACTCCTCCGAGGCTGCTTGGGCTCCAAGCCGGGCGAGCGCCTGGTCGACCCGCGGGTTCCATTCCGAGCGGAGTCGAGGCA
>CAZYOX010000371.1:0-4311 GCA_964649285.1 uncultured Bryobacterales bacterium
ACGGGGCGGCCATCGCCTGCGTGAGATCGACCACGCGGATCCCGGCGAGCGCCTGGCTTTAGCCCAGCGGCTAGCGGAAGAGTACAACGTTCAGAGCAAAGTGAGTTGCTCAGTGTGCCACCGATGAGCGAGACAAACCATTCATCACAGCCTGTCGATCTCGCTGAGATTCGGGCCAAACTGCAGTCTTCCTCCGGACGCCAATATTGGAAGAGCCTTGAGGAAGTTGCGGGCACGCCTGAATTCCAGGACATTCTGCAGCACGAGTTTCCCAGCGAAGCCGATACCTTCACGGACCCGGTCGGCCGCCGTCACTTCCTGAGTATCATGGGCGCCTCTCTGGCGCTCGCCGGGGTAACTGGTTGCACGCGGCAGCCAAGGGAGCGCATTCTGCCGTTTGCGGCGCAGCCGGAAGAGGCCGTGCCGGGCATTCCCCGGTATTTCGCCACGGCCATGCCCTTTGGCGGCATTGGCGAGCCGCTGCTGGCTGAATGCCATCAGAATCGTCCGACGAAACTTGAGGGCAACCCCGACCATCCGCTGTCTCTCGGCGCGACGAGTTTGCAGGCCCAGGGCTCGGTACTCAACATGTACGACCCGGACCGCCTGCGCACCGTGGTCACTAACCACCGGGATGCCAGCTGGACGGCCTTCACGCCGGAATTGCGTCGGCAGGCTGCCTTGCAGGCCCAGAAGCGCGGATCCGGTCTGCGCATTCTGAGCGGATCGTCAACTTCGCCGACGTTCCAGGCTGCCATGGGCCGGGTGATGGAGCGTTTCCCGGAAGCGGTTTGGCACCAGTGGGAGCCCGTCAACCGCGATTCCGCCGTAGTGGCTTCGCAGGCATGCTTTGGGCAAGTTCTGGACGCTCATTACAACTTCCGGGCGGCTAAGGTCATCTTGTCGCTGGATGCCGATTTTCTAGCGAATACGCCGGGCTTCGTTCGCTCGGTTCGGGATTTCGCGAACGGACGCCAGGTGGAGAACGGCCAGGCGGACATGAATCGACTCTATGTTGCTGAGGCTGCTCCGAGCGTTACGGGCGCCAACGCCGACCATCGGTTGCGAATCAAAGCTTCCGAGGTTGAGGTGTTTGCCGCCGCACTTGCTCAGCGCCTTGGCGTTGCGGCCGGCGTCTCGGTACCCCAACTGCCGGAGACGGCGGCCGCATGGATCGAGCCCTTGGCGGCCGATCTGCAACGGGCCGGAGCGACGGCGCTGATAATTCCCGGCGATCAACAGACGCCCGGCGTCCATGCTCTGGCGCACGCGATGAACGCCCAATTGGGCGCCGTCGGCACGACGGTCTCCTATGCCGCGCCGATCGACATTGCGCCGGTGAATCAACTCGCTTCGCTCACGGCGCTAGTGTCGTCAATGAACGACGGCGCGGTCGAGATGCTGGTCATCTTGGGCGGCAATCCGGTGTATGACGCGCCGGGCGACGTGGGCTTCCGGGATGCTTTGTTGAAGGTTCCTTTCCGGGTCATGTTGTCCGAGGCCGGAAATGAGACGTCGGTGGAGTGCCACTGGCAGCTTCCCGGTACGCACTATCTCGAAGCCTGGGGCGATATTCGGGCCAAAGACGGTTCCCTCGTGCTTCAGCAGCCGATGATCGAGCCCTTGTTCGGCAGCAGGAGCCAGATCGAGATCCTCTCGATGCTGATTGAAGAGGACGCTTCGGGCCGCGACTTGGTGCGCGCGACATTTGCCGCCTCCTCGGGCCTTTCCGGCGCCGCGATGGAGCCGGTTTGGCGCAAAGCGCTGCACGACGGCGTCGTCGCTGGAACCGGGGCGACTCCCGCTGTCGCGACTTTGAGCGCGGACTGGGCGAGCGTGGTCAGCCTGGCTCCTTCCGAAGGTACGGAACTTGTCATTCGTCCTGACCCCAGCATATGGGACGGAACCTACAGCAATAACGGCTGGATGCAAGAACTGCCCAAGCCGATCACGAAAGTCACTTGGGAGAATGTCGCTCAACTGAGCCCGGCGACTGCGGAGCGTTTGAGCGTGCGCGACGGCGACCTGGTGGAGTTGGGTCGCGGCGATCGGAAGGTTCGCGGTGCTGTTTGGATCGCTCCCGGTCAGGCCGATGACGTGATCGTGGTTCACCTGGGCTATGGACGCACGCACGCCGGGCGGGTCGCTGAGGGCACCGGTTTCAGCGCCTATGCCTTGCAAACGTCTGACGCGCGCTGGCACGCGTCGTCCGTGGACTTCGCCCAGCTTGACGAGTATGCGCTCCCCGCCTGCGTGCAAGATCACGGCTCGATGGAGGGCCGACACTTGATTCGCGTGGCCACGGCGGCCGAGTACCAAGAGCATCCGAACTTCGCTCAAACGGTGGGCGGACACGGCGGCGGCTCGGAGGAGCACGCGGCGCCTGGCGTCGGGTCGCCCTACGTGGGGGCGCTCGGAGCCAATGCCGCCCATGGCCCGAAGGCCGATGTCCGCTTCCAAGGCGGACGCAGCGACGGCACGGCCTATGCCGAAGTGGAGAATGAAAAGTCGTTCTTCCCCGAATACAACTACACCGGAAACGCGTGGGGCATGACCATCGACTTGAATCGTTGCGTCGGCTGCAACACGTGCATGGCTGCCTGCCAATCGGAGAACAATATCGCCGTCGTCGGCAAGGATCAGGTCGGCCGCGGCCGTGAGATGCACTGGATCCGCATCGATCGCTACTTCGAAGGCGAATTGGACGATCCGGCCACTTACTATCAGCCGATAACTTGCATGCAATGCGAGTCCGCTCCCTGCGAGCCGGTTTGTCCGGTCGGCGCAACCGTGCACTCGAGCGAAGGCTTGAACGACATGGTCTACAACCGCTGTGTCGGCACGCGTTACTGTTCCAACAACTGTCCTTATAAGGTGCGGCGCTTCAACTTCTTGCTTTATCAAGATTTCGAAACCGACACCTACCAATTACAACGCAATCCCGACGTAACGGTCCGCAGCCGCGGCGTGATGGAAAAATGCACCTACTGCGTGCAGCGCATCAACTACGCGCGGACGACGGCAGAGAAAGAAAACCGCCCGATTCGCGACGGCGAAATTTTGACCGCCTGCCAGCAGTCGTGTCCCGCCGAGGCGATCACCTTCGGCAACATCAACGACCCAGCCGCGAAGGTGACCTTGCTCAAGCACGATCCCCGCAACTACGGTCTGCTGGAAGAATTGAACACTCAGCCGCGCACGACTTATTTGGCGCGGGTGATCAACCCCAATCCCGACATGCCGGTTAGCGGCGGTGCGGGGAATCACGGCGAAGAGCACGCAATGGCTGCTCAGGCGACGGAGGCATAACCAACTTGGCGACCCAGGTTCATCCTCTAGAAGACGCGGTCATTGGGCCGAATCAAAACTACACGACGATCACCGAGAAGATCTCGGAGATTGTATTGGGCAAAGAAGCGCCGCTGTTCTGGTACATCGGCCTGCTGAGCGGTTTGCTCATGGCCGGCGGTTTGGCCAACGGCGCTGCGTGGCTCGTACTGAAAGGCATCGGCATTTGGGGCGTCAATAACCCTGTAGGCTGGGGCTTCGCGATCGTCAACTTTGTTTGGTGGATCGGCATTGGACACGCTGGTACGTTGATCTCGGCCATTCTGTTGCTGTTCCGGCAGGAATGGCGAACGTCGATTAACCGCTTCGCCGAAGCGATGACGTTGTTCGCAGTCGCTAGCGCCGGCGTGTTTCCGTTGTTGCACGTTGGCCGGCCCTGGTTGGCATTCTGGCTCTTCCCCTACCAGAACACCATGAACGTATGGCCGCAATTTCGGTCGCCGCTGGTCTGGGACGTATTCGCGGTATCGACCTATGCTACGGTTTCGCTCCTGTTCTGGTACACAGGCCTGGTCCCGGACTTGGCCACGATGCGCGACCGGGCGAAGACGAAGATCGTTCGGCGTATCTACGGCATCTTCTCCTTGGGTTGGCGCGGCTCCGCCCGTCACTGGGAGCGCTACGAATCGGTCTACTTGATCTTGGCGGGCATCTCGACGCCTCTGGTTGTCTCGGTTCACACGGTCGTTTCGTTCGACTTCGCGGTTTCGGTCATTCCCGGCTGGCACGCGACCATTTTCCCGCCGTACTTTGTGGCTGGCGCCATTTACTCAGGGTTCGCCATGGTTCTCACCTTGGCCATTCCGGTGCGCCACTTCTACAAACTGCATGACTTCATCACCATGCGGCATATCGAGAACATGGCCAAGGTCACCCTGGCTACTGGACTGGTCGTGTTCTACGGCTACATGACGGAGCTGTTCTTCGCTTGGTATTCGGCCAATGAATACGAACAGTTCATGA
>CAZYOX010000372.1:0-4280 GCA_964649285.1 uncultured Bryobacterales bacterium
TTGTCTTAGCGAATTAAACCCAGCAACAAATGCTCGGTTTCGATATAAGGGCTGCCGAACTGGCTGGCCTCATACCGAGCGAAGAAGATGACGCGTCGCGCTTTCTCGGTGTAGCGTTCAAACATGGTATTTGGTTGAAAACGAGGGCTTCAACTCTGTGTCTCATCATATCAGCAGGCTGCGGATGTCTATATAGCCCGCAAGTACTTCCGCGGGCGTACTCCCGTGTGCGTAAGGCTCGCCGGATGCCCGAGGGAGACCGGATGTCTGGCGTGCAGCCTGCCGATATGTAGACTAGCGGCGCCGGCAACGCTCTAATGGATAGAAGATGAAACTGCTTGTCACGGGCGGCGCGGGATTTATCGGTTCGGCGTTCATTCGATTGCTGTTAGGCGACGATGCCGCCGTCGAAATCGTCAATCTGGACGCGCTGACTTACGCGGGCAACCTCGAAAATCTCGAGCCAGTCGCTGCCGATCCGCGCTACAAGCTGGCGCACGTCGACTTGCGTAACGCCGAGGAGGTGATGCAGACGGTCGAGCAGGCTTCGCCCGACGCCGTCGTGCACTTCGCCGCCGAGTCGCACGTCGACCGCAGTATCCTTTCACCAAAGCCTGTGATCGACACCAATTTTGTCGGAACGTTTCATCTGCTCGAAGCCGCCAAAAAGGCTGGCGTCAGGCGATTCGTTCACGTCTCGACCGACGAGGTGTACGGCAGCATCGACGAACCTCACGAGGCGGATGAAACAGCTCCGCTACGCGCCAGCAGTCCCTATTCGGCCTCAAAAGCCGGCTCGGACATGCTCGCCTTGTCTTATTGGACGACCTACAAGATGCCCGTCTCGGTGACCCGCGCGTCGAACAACTATGGGCCCTATCAGTTCCCGGAGAAGTTGATCCCGCTGATGATCGCCAACGCGCTTGAAGATAAAGCGCTGCCGGTTTACGGCGACGGCATGCAGATTCGCGATTGGCTGTATGTGGACGATCACTGCCGGGCGATTCGAGCCGTACTGGAGCGCGGCAGGGCCGGCGAGATTTATAACGTGGGCGGCTCCAAAGACCTGCCCAATATCGACGTGGTCCGCAAGATCTTGGCCGCGACGGGCAAGCCGGAGAGTCTGATTCGTTACGTCCAAGACAGGCCGGGACACGACCGCCGTTATGCGATTACAAGCGAAAAACTCATGGCCGAAACAGGCTGGGCGCCGCGGATGGAGTTTGAGCAGGGACTAGCCGAAACCATCCGCTGGTACCAGCAGAATTCCGGTTGGGTCGAGCGTGTCCGCAGTGGGGCCTATCGGCAATATTACGAGTCGAATTACGCGGCGCGAATGGCGCCGGACAACGGTTAGCGCCGGGATTTCGGTCCATTATTTGAGTGCATTCGAGGCGGCCTGCGACGATTGACAATGATCCTGGATCGCGGCTAGAGTTGAAGATTAGAAGCGGGAGTAACTCAGTTGGTAGAGTGCGACCTTGCCAAGGTCGATGTCGCGGGTTCGAGTCCCGTCTCCCGCTCCAAAGTTCCCTAGATCTAGACGGCCCCCGGCTCCATCCTGCGGGCCGTTTGTTCATCTTTGGGGCGCGGTGGCCGAGTGGCTAGGCAGAGGTCTGCAAAACCTCGTACAGCGGTTCAAGTCCGCTCCGCGCCTCCAATCTCTTCTCAAGCCTTAACCTGCCGCCAGCAGGTGCTATGATCACGGTCGTGACGGGCTTCGTCAAAGTGCGAGATGCATTGGCTGTCGTCTTGAGCTTGGTGCTGATGTTGCTTGTTAGCGGCGTCGCATTGCTGGAGTGCCCGTTTCTGACGGCTGAGGCCGCGACGCAGACGAGCCATTGTCCGCGTCCGGAGGAGTCGAACCATCCTCCTCAGTGTCCTTACGCTCCAACCCTGGAGACGTGCCCTTACTTTTGGGACGACGGCAAGCTAAACGTCGTCGAAGTCCGCTTTGAAGCCGTCGTTCCTGTTGCCGTCGGGTACTTACCCGAACTGGAGGCGCCCGTAACGGATTTCCGGCCGCTCGATGATTCTCGTGAGATCAACGACCGGGACTTGCACATCCGATTGCGGGTGCTGCGTATCTAGAAATCTCCTTACTCGTTACGGACCGCGACGCTGCGCTTACGCGCGGGCGCTCGCCTACTTGTCAATCGAGTAACCGTTTTTCGAAAGGAGAAATATCATGAAAATCGCAATTCTTGCGTTGTTGCTCTTGGGCGCGCTTGGCGCAGGCTATGCCGCCGACGCAGCTTGCTGTGACGGGTCAGAGTGCTGCACCGGCACTAGCTGCTGCCGGCGCTAGTCCCGTTTGACTGAGGGCGGCGGGCCGCAAGGCCCGTCGCCTGTTTCGCATTGCGGCGGAGCAAAGGCGATAATTGGTGGCGTCATGACTTCCCGCGAATTGGCTCTCGATACCTCCTACGCATCACCGCCGCGAGAGGCGCTAGAGGCGCTGAATGCCGCAGACGCTGAGCGCCCGCCCGGCCTGGTCGAGTTGCGCTCATTCGATCGCCGAGATCGTCGCTCACATGATCTTCTGGCAGGAGTGGTTTCTAGGTCGCATCAAAGGCTCTGGCGAACCGGCGGCCGAGCACGCCTCCGTTGGCTGGCCCGCGGTTAAGCCAGGAGATTGGCCCAATCTTCACAAGCGCTTTCTAGAAGGCCTGGAAGAAGTCGGCCGCCTCGATCCGAAGTCAGAGCAGCCTGTCGATCCACCGTTCGAGTTTCCGGCGATGGCCAAACACGTCACCGGGGACGTGGTCTCGCACATAGCTCTACACAACGCGCATCACCTGGGGCAAGTGATCACTCTACGTCAGAGCATGGGACTGTGGCCGCCGCCGTCGGGCGGCTTCACTTGGTGAGAGGCCAGCCCAGCAGCGGCTCAATCGAACGCCAGTTCCACGGAAGCGTCGCGCTCAAGCGTCTGGAACGTGTGGGAGCCGGTGAGATACAGCTCCACCTCATTGCGATCCGCCCAGGCGTAGCCAATCGATAGATCCTGTCCCAGCGTGAGCTTGAAGTCGCCGCCGCGCAGCGATACGAGCACGCCGCCGTCGAGGACGTCGGCGCGAACAATTGGCCCTTGCAGCAGGTCTTCGATGCGTTTGACGATCGGATAGCCGTCGTCGGCCGCTTCGAGAATCGCCAAGTGCATTTCGTTGCCGACGGCGAGGCCATAGGGACCGCCTATGCCGGCGTGCTGCAGCACTTGCCAGGCGCGCACAACCGCGGCGAACCGAGCTTCGGGCGTATCGCCGAACGAAATCGGATGGTGGCTGCTGCATTCGAGAATGCCCCTTATATGGGCATCAGCGAAGCCGTGGAAGACAGTTCGATCTTCAGCTTGTGCAATGCGCTCGACCGCTTCTCGTAGGGGATCAAGATTCGGAGACGCCAAGCCGCGGCTGATGGAGTCCATCTCCATCAGATTGAGCTTTAACGGCACTCGCAATTCGAGCAGCGGCTGCATTTGACGAACGCCGACGCCGACGCCCGGCGCAGGCTCGTTCTCCAACAAGTTCAGTCTGCCGGTATTGACTGCGCCCAACTTCCAGCCGTGCGGGCCGTCTACGTCGACAAGCTGCCGAGCGGCGAGTTTCACTCTCAAGAGGCGGGCGGCCTCTTGGTCGATGGCATCCCAGGCCTCGGGCGTAATGGGGGCGATTTCACGCTTTAACAGATTCATGTCACTCCTTGAGGCCTCCGATGGCGAGCGAGCCGTCTGTCGCGGCTGACGAGGATTTCGAGCTGCGCTCTAGTTCGGTAATCTCTCCCTCGCTGAAGAGGTATTTGCTCATTCGCTCGGAAAATGCGGGGCTTCTGCGCCGAATCCATTCCAACGTCATGCAAAAGTGCTCTATCTCCTCTTTTTTGTTGTGCAACAGAATCTTGACGAGATCGGCGTCGGTCGAGGCATCGGCGCGCTGTTGGTACCAATCAATCGCTTCGAGTTCCTCGATGGCGGAAACCAAGGCGCGATGCATCTCAATTGTTTCCGCTGACAACAATTCGGTGGGTTCGTGATATCCCGTGCTAGCCATAAATCGCTAAGAGACCTCTTTTGAGAGAGATAATTTTCGCTGCTGTTCCGTTCCATGAACATTATCCGCTAGCGCCGTGCCGGTCCGTCTGCACGGGGTGCGGCCCTTTGGGGGTGGAGGTTGTGTGAAGAAACCGCTCCTTGACAGTCGCGGCACGGCAGGTCGGTTGGGTGGTCGGAATATGGGCGAGGTTTGGCCCTGGGGTTGGCGGTGGTGGAGGGCGTTGTGAAA
>CAZYOX010000373.1:0-4255 GCA_964649285.1 uncultured Bryobacterales bacterium
CGTGATCGCCGCCGCCGAGAATATGCTGACGGCGAATCCGGATTTGGACGCCTTATTCGCCTCCTCGGAACCGAGCACCGTCGGCGCAGGAAGGGCGCTAAGAGGCCGCGATCTGGCCGGCAAAGTAAGGTTCGTCGCCTTTGACTTCAGCGTTCCGATTGAGCAAGATCTGCGGGCAGGAGTTGTCGACGCGCTGATCGTGCAAGACCCTTTCAGTATCGGTTACCAGGCCGTCAAAGCCGTATTGGCCAAGATCGCCGGCGAAACGCCGCAAAAGCGCATCGACACTCCGGCAACGGTCGTCACCAAGCAGAACATCGACTCCGCCGAGATCGATCGGCTGGTCCACCCCGACTTGACCGCCGGCAGCTAGTGCCGGAAGTGCCGCACGCCGGTCAGCACCATCGCCAAGCCCAGTTTGTCTGCGGCATCGATCACCTCTTGATCGCGCACGGACCCGCCGGGCTGCACAACGGCGGTGGCCCCAGCTTTGGCGACTTCCTCCAAGCCGTCCGCGAAGGGGAAGAAGGCGTCCGAGGCCGCTATGGATCCAGCGATCGGCAGATGCGCGCGTTGGGCTCCGATGCGCGCTGAGTCTACACGGCTCATCTGCCCGGCGCCGACGCCCGTCGTCTGTCCGGGACGCGCATAGAGTATCGCGTTGGACTTGACGTGTTTCACAACCTTCCAACCAAACCGTAATGCCGTCTCCTCATCTGCGGTGGGAACGCGCCTGCTGACGACGTTCCAAGCTTCGCCGCTGGTCGCCGCGCGGTCTTCGGTCTGCGCCAAGAAGCCTCCAGAGATGCTCTTGATGACCAAGCCCGGAGCAGTCGGCGTCACGACCAGAAGACGCAGATTCTTCTTGCGGCGCAACATTTCGAGCGCATCGGCGTCATAAGCCGGCGCGGCAATGGCTTCCACAAAAAGCTCCGACATCGCTTCAGCGGTCTCAAGATCAACTGAGCGATTCACGGAGATGACCGAGCCAAACGCCGACACCGGATCACAGGCTAGCGCCAAGCGATAGGCTTCAGCCAGAGAGGATTGCTCAGCGCATCCGCAAGGGTTGGTGTGTTTGATGATCGCCACAGCGGGGTCATCGAACTCTTCGATCAAGGCCCATGCGGCGTCGAGGTCGACGAGATTGTTGTACGAAAGCTCCTTGCCGTGAAGCTGTTCCGCCGAGGCAACGCCCACGCCGCCCGCGCCGTACAGCGCAGCCTGCTGGTGCGGATTCTCGCCGTAGCGCAGCACGGACTTGCGGGGCGCCAGGATATCGAGGGTGGGCGGCAAAGCTTCGGCAGCGGCTCGTGTTCCGGAGGCGGAGATGCCGGCCAAGGTCGTACTGATCGTCCGATCGTAAGCGGCAGTCATGGCAAAGGCCTGCTGCGCCAGACGCCAATGCACCGCTTCGGACAAGGCGCCGTTATTTGACTCCAACTCCGCGGCCAGCGCGTCGTAGTCGGCGGGAGAAGTGACCACGGCGACGTCGCGATAGTTCTTCGCGGCGGCGCGAATCATGGTGGGCCCCCCGATATCGATGTTCTCGATGATCTCTTCGAAGCTCACTCCCCGCTTCGAGGCAGTCTTCTCGAAGGCGTAGAGATTGACGACGACCATATCGATCGGCGCGATCTCATGTTGCTCAAGTGCGGCCATGTGTTCGGCGTTGGAACGGATCGCCAACATGCCGGCGGCCACTTTGGGGTGCAACGTTTTTACGCGTCCGTCCAACATTTCTGGGAAGCCGGTCACCTCGGACACGTCGCGAACCGTCAACCCGTTCTCGCGCAGCAGGCTCGCGGTGCCGCCGGTCGAAATCAGTTCAATGCCGCATGCGGCGAGGCGCTTTGCGAAAGGCGCGATACCGCTCTTGTCGGTCACGCTGAGTAGGGCTCTACGAATTATGCTCATGGGGAAAGGGCTATTCTATCGTGCGCTTGAGCCCACGCGGGCAGTGTTACAATCGAGCGTCAGCTTATTGCGCAAGCAAAACTTTGTCCATGACGAATAGCCGAGCAGACTTGCCGTCTAAGGATTTGCGCATTTCCGTCATCATCCCTGCCCACAACGCTTCGTCCACGCTCGGGACTTGTCTGGCGGCATTGACCCAACTGCCTTCCCCGCCGTACGAAATTCTCGTCGTTTGCGACGGCTGCTCAGACGCCACAGCCGAAATTGCCCGTGCCCAGGGCGTGCGCGTCATCGAATATCCGCAGCGGCGCGGCGCGTCCTACGCCAGAAACGTCGGAGCCGCGGCGGCGCAAGGGGGCATCTTCCTCTTCATCGATGCCGACTGCGTCGCCCACGGCGAAGCGGTTTCGCTCTGTCGAGAGGCGGCGTTAAGCGGCGAGCATCTGCTCTTCGGTTCGTATACGCGCGAGACACGCGCAGCGGGATTCTTGACGAAGTTTAAGAACTTGCAGCACCATTTCACGCACCAACGCGGCGCCGATTACCAAACGACCTTTTGGAGCGGATGCGGCGCCGTCTCGCGAGAAGCCTTTGATGCGGTAGGCGGTTTCGACGTCAACATATTCGCCTGCGAAGACATCGAGTTTGGTTCCCAAGCGATTCGCTTGGGCTACCGCGTTCGGCTGGTGCGCGGCATGCAGGTCGAACACTTGAAGCGCTACACGCTGGCTGGCCTCGTGCGCTCGGATCTATTTCAACGCGCCGTCCCCTGGACCAGGCTGATCTATTCGGGCAGAACTGGTCTGGGCGCGCTCAATACCAATGCTCAAGGCAGAGTCAGCGTCGCAGCGACTGGAGCAATGTTGCTCGCCCTCGCGGCTTCGTTCGTCTGGACGCCGGCAATCGCCGCTGCGCCCGCGGCGCTGCTCGTCGTGTTGGCGGCCAACCGCAGTTTGTTGACCTTGGCGGTGCGCGAACTCGGCTGGCTGCCGGGCGCCTCTTCAGCAGCCGTGCTCTTGCTGCACTACTCGATTTGCGGCGTGGGCTACATCATCGGCCGCCTGATGCCCGAGCTCCCATCTCGCCCCACGAATCAGGAATACGCCTGGACCGAAAGCGAAGGCGCCCAAACTTACTCAACCGCTCCCGCCAAGACGTCGTCCTAGAGAACAACTACAACCCCTGAAGGAAAGGGTTCTCAATCCTTTCGCGGCCGATTGTCGTGGAGGGTCCATGACCAGGGAACACCGCCGTTTCATCGGGCAGCGTCAACACCTTGTCCCGAATGGAAGTCATCAATTGTTCGGTGTTGCCGCCGGGTAGGTCGGTGCGCCCGATGCTGTCGCGGAACAAGACATCGCCGGCGATCAATCGTTCAAGGCTTGGGATGTAGAAACTGACGCTCCCTGGGCTGTGGCCGGGCGTAAACAACACCTGCAACTCGTGTCCGCAAAAGTCCACGACATCGCCCTCGTCATAGTAGTGGTCGATCTTGACCTTCTCGCCCGGCTCCACGCCGATCCATGCCGCCTGCTGATCAAGCGACTCGAGCACGTGAATCTCCAGCTGATGCAGCCACGTCGGCGCCCCGGAAGAACGCTTCAGCCCCGCCGCCCGCCCGATGTGATCGAAGTGCGCATGCGTGAAAAGTATCTTGGCGACAGCCAAGCCTCGGCGTTCGAGTAAGTGCTCAATCTGCGGGATGTCATCGCCTGGGTCCACGACCAACGCCGTCTTCGAATTCTCGTCTCCTAGGATCTGACAGTTGCATTGCAGGGGTCCGGTGGCCAGTACGTCGTGCGTCATCTTCGTCTCTTTCACTCTAGCCCCTCTGCTGGACCCTATACTGAAAAGGTACTCCGCGCCGCAGCCGCGACCGGGTTTTCTTCGCCAACATGACCGCGGGTTATCAAGCGTTGCGCTCTAGCGCGGCCTGGTTCGACATCTCTGACAGGACTCGGCTGCGGCTAACCGGCGAAGATCGCATCCGCTTGTTGCACGCCCTGGCGACAAACGTGATCGAGGGCCTGGCTCCGGGCGCCCACACGGAAACCTTCTTCCTCACGCCGCAGGGGCGCGTCGTCGCCCGTTGTCGCGTCTACGTCGAAGCCGATTCGCTGTTGCTGGAGTCAGAGCCTGCAAGCAGGCAACCGCTGCTCGAGTATTTGGATCACCACATCATCATGGACGACGTGACGGTCGAAGACGAGACCGGCCCGACCATCGCTATTGCCGTCGAAGGTCCTGCCGCCAAGAGCTTGGACCTGGGCATCGGCAAGACCTATCCGTCTTCCCTAACGGGACAACCGGGCGTGTGGATCGAGGCCGCCAAGGCCCG
>CAZYOX010000374.1:0-4217 GCA_964649285.1 uncultured Bryobacterales bacterium
CCTTCTCTCAGAGCCGTCACTAGTTTCTCTGTTTCAGTTTGGGGGTGCAGGTCACTCCTTGTCTCCATTTTGGCAGGCGCAAAATCTGAAAAATTCAGGCACCAACCGAAGTCGCGCGCGCGTCGACGTTTGACAGGAGCGGCGCCACAGTGGCAAAACCTAATGGCGCGGCCCATATGTCCAGGAGAAAGGGACCAAATTTCCAGCAACCCGACCTTGAGCGAACGTTCTGGATGTTCGTGTTGGCGGTCTTGTTCTTATTGTTTCAGTTAGCGCGATAGAGCGGAACCGTTGCACTGGGCGCCGGGAAAGCGTAGACTCCTAAACAAGCGGGCCCCGCAGGTGTTATCAGCACCCACGAGGCCCTGACCGAACACGCAGCGCGAACTGCAATGCCCGGCTACACCACAGTTTCCAACCCTTGCGGCGACCGCCGCAACAATAGCAGCGCAGAACGTCCCGCGTGTTCTCCATTCGACCGAAGGAGTACACACCCATGTCAGCAAAGAAGGCCGGCAAGGCCACCACACAAAGCCCCGAGGCCCTGGTAGTTCACGCTAACCTCTGCCGCAACATCGCAGATTTCCTAGTCAATCGCCCGTATCTGAAACAGAAGGGCGAAACCTGGGACCCCATGTCGGACCGCGTGGCGGTTTTCCTGAGTGCGATCACGGACGTTCACAGGGCACACGGGCCGGAGAAGCCCGAACCCGAACACCTATTCGACTGGACGGCGTTGCACGCCGTCTCCGGGCTTGACGAGCGCGACATCAACCTCGACCGCCTGGAAGAAGTGCGGAAGCTGGTTGTGAGCTTGCTCGAGTCCACGCCTGACGAGTACGCCCGCTTCATGGCACGGATGACCGGCGAAGAGAGTCCCAAGCTGGGCGAAATGATGGTAGCTGTCGAGCAAATCTTGGCCGCAGTAGTGAAGCCCGTACCGGAACGCGGCGCGGCGCTCACCAAGGGATAACCTACGCGGGGCGCTCTCGGGCGCCCTGCTCTTCCAGCAATTCTTTGAGCTTGGCTTTCAATGACACTTCGCGAGGCTTGCGGCCATGCCGTTCCAACCATTCCAGTGCATCGGCCACGACCAACTCGTGCGACTCTTCGACGGTGACAGTCACGGTGAACTTGGTATCTCGCTGGGGCCATTCGATTCCCTCAGCAGGCATCAGCAACTTTCGGAACTGAGCCAAGGCGCGGATTCCCGCCTCATTGCGGCTGCCGGCCGACACCGTGACGGAATGCGTCAAGCCCTGCCTGTCGGTGAAGGATACGCGGCAGGTTTTGGGGCCTTCGAGCACCGAAACATGATAGCGAACATAGGGCGAACACTCACAAGAGGAAAAAATGGCAGTCTATAGACGCGGGCAAACCTACTGGTACAGCTTCATCTTCGCGGGGCGGCGGATTCAGGAGTCAGCAAAGACTCATTCCAAGACCGTCGCCAAGCTCGCCGAAAAGAAGCGGCACAGAGAGCTCGAAGAGAGTTTCAACGCCATCGGCCAACCTGACCAGCGCAAGGACCGCTTGCGCACCGTTGCGGAGGCCAGCGCGACGTATCAGGCCGAATACAAGACCGGGCACGCGGCCGATTCGATCCGCTGGGTTCGTCAGCGGCTTGCTCACGTCGAACGTCTGTTAGGGCCGCGGCTGATTGCGGAGTGTGACGAGAGCAGGATCCGCAAGTACATGGAAGCGCGGCAGGCAGAAGGCGTCGCCAACCGTGCAATCAACATGGAGCTAGAGAACCTAAGCCGAGCGATCGGCAGCACCTGGCGGGCGCTGTGGCCCAAGGTTCCAAAGCTAGAGCAAGCGGAAGGCGTAGGGCAGGCGCTCAGCGAGACCGCCGAAGCGAGCTTGCGCGACTCGATGCTTCACTGTGAATCCATCCGGGCGAGAACGGCGGTATTCATCGGCCTGAATACCGGCGTGCGATCCGGCGCGATTCGGAATCTCCAATGGAAGCACCTGGACTTCAACGGCTGCGGATACCTGCGCGTTGGGAAGGACAAGACGAAGGCGGGGCGGCGCGACGTGCCAATGAACTCACAGCTGCGGGCCGTGCTGGAGGCCTATCGAGACTGGTACGTGCGGAGCTTCGGCGAGGCGAACCCCGATTGGTATGTTCTACCGGCCGGGCAGACCGGAGCAGAGGACCCGAGCAGGCCAATCGGCTCCTGGAAGACGGCTTGGAACAAAGCAAAAGAACGTGCCGGCATCGAGTGCCGCTTTCATGACTTACGGCACACAGTCTGTACTAAAATGGCTGAAGGCAGCATATCGGAATCAACGATGCTTGCGATCATGGGCCATATGTCCAAGCGGATGCTGGAGACCTACTCGCACATTCGCATGAAGGCCAAGGAGCAAGCGGTCGAAGTTCTGGAGTTTTCCAAACCCGTCTCTACAGAATCCACTACACCCAAGGATTCGACGGACGGCGCGGAGTACGTAACTCACTGATTCTGCAAGGTACGCCACGATAGCTCAGTTGGTAGAGCAGCTGTTTCGTAAACAGCAGGTCGCCGGTTCAAGTCCGGCTCGTGGCTCCATTAAATCAACAACTTACAGGCGGGAACGAACCGAGGAAACGGCGGTTGTGCCCGTTGTTGTGCCCGCGAAGGAATCGAGACGTTGCGCCGCGTCCTTCAGATCGCCGGGCGAGACGATGTTGTAGCGCTCGAAAACTGAGCGCGTCTTGTGGCCCGTCATCGCCATTGCAACTCGCTCCACCACGCCGGCGCGCACGAGATTGCGCACCGCTGAGCGGCGGAAGTCGTGCAAGATAGCGCCTGGCACTCCTGCCTTTCGGCAGGCCGTCGACCAGGCCTTGCGGAAGCCCGCGATGCGCTTCCCGTTCGCCCGGTGCCAGACGAATGGAATGATCGCGCCGAGCGCGCTGTCGTGCGTCGGTGAACGTGCGCTGTTCTTCGAGAACAGTGCGCAACTCCGCGGTCATGTAGAAAACGCGGCCCTCGTCATTCTTGGTTGTGCCTGGATCCAGTGAAACGGTGCCGGCCGCGAAGTCGACCTGCCTCCATTGCAAGGTGAGCACCTCGCTAGGGACGCGCCAACCAGTCTGGAACGCGAACGTGGCGATGCGTTGGAGCGTCGGGGACAGGTGGCGCCGTAGCGACTCGAATCGATCGCGATCAAAGAACCCGGCCCGCGGCGCCGACTCCTTGAGCTGCGGGATGTGCGGGGCGTGCATCACCTTCCCCGCCCTCAATGCCAAGCTGTATGCTCGCTTGAGCGTCCCAGTCTCGCGGTTCACCGTCGCGTTGGTCACGCCCTCGGACTGCCTCCGCTCGATGTACTTGTTGACGTCGGCCGTCGTGAGTGACGAGGCGCGACGTTCGCCGAAGAACGGTTTGAGGTGCAACCGCAATCGGCTCTCGATGTCTCGGATCGACCGCTTACCGTTGATCCGGTAGTCAGTCAGGACGTCGTCGAGAAGTTCGTCAAGCTTCACCCTGCCGACCTTCGGAGTGATCGGCACGCCGCGGGCAACGTCACCTTCGCGAAGCTTGAGCAAACGTTTCGCTTCTGATTCCTTGTCGGTGTTCGCGCTCTCGCGCATTGGCTTGCCGTCGCGGAAATACTTGATCCATAGAGTCGGTGACTCTTTGATCGTGCCGTCCGCTGTTCGATAGCGACGGCGGTATATGCTACCCATTCGTTTTGCCTCCTTTCCTTGCCCTCTGGCGTCTCTCGCTTTCCTTGCCCTTTGGCGTACTTCGATACTTGATCTTCCTGACCTTCTGAGAACAGGAGGCGCTGCAATACTGCTTGAGCTTGTTCCCCGTTCGGAAGGGTTTCCCGCATCCTGGGCTTGGACAAATCAGAATCCGTTGGTACTTGGAAACTGAGTCCAAAACGAGCATGATCCGCAGTGCGCTGGATAGGGACTGAAACCGGTAGTCAATCTGATCTCCGTCTAACCCGAGCACAAGGTGCAACGCTACATTCGGCGCTTCTAGGATGTCGAGGTGCTGACGCCACGTGACATTGCCAGACCATCGACTGTCTGGGAGAAAGTTGCCAGAACGGAATCGATCTAGTTCCCGGACGGCGTGGAGCAGCCGCCGTGCGTCCAATTCGATCTCACCGGCCCATTCCGCGTACCCATCGATAAACGGTCTTTTGCGTTCCCGGCAGCGTCCTATATCAACGCCCTTGAGTGGGCCACACAGGAATCTCGCTACAAACTC
>CAZYOX010000375.1:0-1810 GCA_964649285.1 uncultured Bryobacterales bacterium
CTCGGCGACCTTGCGGCGATCCCTCTGGCATCGAATTCGTTTGAGGGCGCGCTCAACGTAGTCGTCTTGGAACATTTGCCTCGCCCCGACTTGGCTCTAGCCGAGATCGCCCGCGTGCTCAAGCCTGGGGGCCGCCTGCTGTTGATCGCTCCACAGCAGTGGGAAGTGCATCAGGCGCCCCACGACTACTTCCGCTTTACACGCTACGGCCTTGAGGAACTATGCCGGCGGGCCGGACTCCTGCTGGATTCGATCGAGCCGATGGGCGGTTACTTCTCGCTGCTGGCGCGGCGGCTCGCCGGATCGCTCAACTTTTTCCAAGGCGGGGTTCGCTGGCTGGCATTTCCATTTGTGGCCGCAACCGTTGTACCGGCCGCCCTGTTGATTCCGTCCTTAGATTTCCTAGACTCAAAGAAAGACTTCACGTTGGCCTACCGATGCTTCGCGCGAAAACCATTTGCCTAGCTCTGCTGGTGTCCACAGCGGCGGCACAAGCCGCTGATCCTCCGGCCACGTACGCCCGCGAGGGGCAGAGAGCGTTAAGCTATGTCGCCGCTGCGGTGAAGTTCGGTCCGCGGCCGGCTGGCTCGCCGGCGCAATTTGAACAACAGGCCTGGATCATCGCTGAGCTAAAACAGAGCGGAGCGACGGTGCAGGAAGTCGACTTCACCTCCTACACGCCGCTCGGACCGAAGCGGATGAAGAACATCATCGGCAAGTTCCCTGGAACCAGCGGCAAGAACGTGGTCGTCTCCGGGCACTACGATACCTACTCGCGCCCTGGGATGAATTTTGTGGGCGCAAATGATGGCGGATCCTCCACCGGTCTGCTGTTGACGCTGGCGGGAATGATGAAGGGCCGCTCGCTGAAGGACGGCGTGTGGCTGACGTTCTTCGACGGCGAGGAGTCGACCGTCGAATGGCAAGGCAACGACCATACCTACGGCAGCCGTTACATGGCGGAAAATTGGCAACGCAACGGGACCGCCCGATCGATCAAGGCGATCATCAACGTCGATATGATCGGCGACAGCGATCTCACCATCCACTACGAGGGGTATTCGACGCCTTGGCTGCGGGATTTGGTCGTCGAAGTCGCTCACAAGCTTGGCTACAGCGACGAGTTCGAGAGCGGACCGCCCCAGTACATCGCCGACGATCACATGGAGTTCACTGGACGCGGCATGCCCGCGGTGGACTTGATTGACCTCAACTACGGCTTGTTGAATCGCCATTGGCACAAAGACTCCGACACGCTCGATAAGTTAAGCGGGCGGAGCTTAGCCGTGGTGTTGCACGTGGTTGACGACCTGCTCAAGGAACTCGCCCAACGTCCGTGAGCGCCGACCACTATCTCGTTTTCGAGACGGGCGGCACAAAGCTGGTCGCGGGCGTCGCGGGGCCTGACGGAGCGCTCATCGAGATCGACGTTTTTCCGCGCGACCAGTCTCATCATGGGGAGCAAAGCCTGGCGCGGCTGATCGAGGCCGGGCGAGCTCTGCGTTCCAAGCACGAGGCGCAGGGGACCAAGTTCGCGGCGATTGGCCTCGGCTACGGCGGCGGTTTTAATAGGAGCACGGGACGTCCGCTGGTTTGTTTACATGAGCCAGGTTGGGAAGACATCCCAATTGCCGCTCGCCTGACAGACGCTTTTGAGCTGCCCGCGGCAGTGGACAACGACTGCAAAGTCGCCGCACTCGGCGAGGCGCATTTCGGCGCTGGCCGCGGCGCGGAATCTCTGTTCTACGTCACCTTGGGCACGGGAATCGGCGGCGGCTTCGTGCGCGGCGGCAAGATCGTCCAATTAAGT
>CAZYOX010000375.1:1820-4208 GCA_964649285.1 uncultured Bryobacterales bacterium
CCCAAGGGCGAGTGCGAGTTGGGGCACATCCAGGTCCTGCCTGAGGGACCGCCCTGCGTCTGCGGCGGATGCGGCTGCGTCGAGGCGCTGTCGTCAGGACCGGGAATGTATGCCACCGCAGGTTGGCTGAATGGCGGAGAGAATCCGTTCGCCGATTCGCGCGAAGTCCTAGAGGCGTGGCGGGTGGGCGACAAGCTGGCGGCGCGCACGGTGGAGGTCGCCGCGAATGGCCTGGCGCACGGGCTAGCCGCTGTGGTTAGTCTTTTCGCACCGGAACTAATTGTCATCGGCGGCGGGCTCGGCGCCAATAACCCCGACTACTTGGCACAGGTGGAGGGCAGGATGCGTCCGCTGATCACGCCATACTTTCGCGATCATTGGCGCATGGCCGTGAGCGCGTTACGAGAGCGGGTGGTAGTGCAGGGAGCGGCGGTGCTGGCGCGGCAGATAGAGCTTCACCACTGAAAGCAAGACCGGGTCGGAGGGGCCAGTCCGCTGAGTTTTCGCTAAGCTGGCGTGATGGCTGAGCCGAGAACCTTAAACGACCTGGAAACGCCTGCGCTATTGATCGACCTCGATCGGCTGGAAAGCAACCTGGACCGCGTTGCTGCTTACGCCCGTGAGCATAACTTGCGTTTGCGCCCGCACACGAAAACGCACAAGACCCCCGAGATCGGCAAGATGCAATTGGACCGCGGCGCCGTAGGGTTGACCGTGGCCAAGACGACCGAGGCCGAAGTGATGCTTGCCAGCGGCACTCCAGACCTGCTGGTGGCCTACCCTGTCCTGGGAAAGCAGAAGCTCGAGAGGCTGGCGGAAGTCGCCCAGCACACGGATGTCACCGTCGCTTTTGACTCCATCGAAGCAGCCGACGGATTGAATGAGATCGCTGGGGCCAAGGGTCTCCGCTTCGGCGCCCTGGTCGAGGCCAATCTGGGTATGAATCGCGTCGGCTTGCCTCCTGGACCCGAATTGATGCGACTAGCGGCTCATGTCGCTGCTTTGCCTCATTTGGAGCTCAAGGGCGTTAATTTCTACCCCGGCAATGTGTGGCCGCCCGATGAGGACGCCGAAGCGAAGTTCGAAGAAGCGCGGCAAGGAGTCGCCCGCGTTCGCGAAGATTTCGAGCGCGTCGGACTGCCGCTTAGCATCGTCAGCGGCGGATCATCGCCTACGCTGTTTCGCTCGCACGAGATGGAGGGCATCAACGAGATTCGTCCAGGAACCTACGTGTTCAACGACGGCGACTTGGTCGCCGCGGGGTACTGTACCTGGGACGACTGCGCGGCGTCGGTGCTGACCACAGTGATCTCCACGCCGCGAGAGGGTTTTGCCATGTTGGACGGCGGCTCGAAGACGCTTAGCTCCGACCAGATTCCTGGCCAACAGCCGCCGTTGTACGGCCGTATAGCGGAAGCTCCCGCGGCGCAGATATACAAGCTGAACGAGGAGCATGCTCACGTCGACTTCCGCGAAGCCGGCGAGCGTCCCAGGATTGGCGATCGGTTGCGGGTGATCCCGAATCACGTCTGCGTCTGCGTCAATCTGCATGAGAAGATGTACGGAATTCGCGGCGACCGCGTCGAGCACGTCTGGACCGTGCGGGGCCGCGGCAAATTGCAATAGGAGCCTTCATGATCGATCGCATTACCTCGCCCGCCGGCCCAAAGCCGCAGGGTCCTTACTCGCATGCCGTTAAGGCGGGCGGCTTTATTTACGTCTCGGGGCAGGCAGCGCTTGACCCAGTCACGAACCAATTTGTCATCGGTACGGTGGCCGAGGAGACGCGCCGCACCATCGAGAATATCCGTGCCATTCTTGAGGCGGCAGGCGCCGGCATCGAAGACGTGGTTAAGTGTTCCGTGTTCTTAAGCGACATTCGGGACTTCGCCGAGATGAACGTCGTATATAACGAATTCTTCAGCGCCGCGAAACCAGCCCGTACCACGGTGCAGGCCACTCTGCCGGGGAAGGGAATCAAAGTCGAAATCGACTGCATCGCATACAAGCCCTGACACCCATTCGCACCATGATCGAGATAACGTACATAATTTGCAAAAGAAATGTTTAGATACTCCGGCTAGCGAAAACCCTTATTGTGGCCTCGGTTGCACTCAGGATTCATCCTAGGAATATTTTGTATAACTCATGTACGCATAACGTCTATAGAAATATGGGGAAGAGCCGGGGCTGACAGGCTAGCGGCACCGTTCTATGGCGGCTTTGAAGAGGTCATCGCCCGCGGCAACGCTGGAAAACAGCGTCATACAGGAGCGGAACTTCAGATCGTCGGGCGAGCCGAAGATCTCGTGAATTTTCTGACCCTCGATCTCAAGGACTAACTGCGTGCACTCGCGTAACCGCTGGCCGAGGATGGGGTCCGCCAGG
>CAZYOX010000376.1:0-4188 GCA_964649285.1 uncultured Bryobacterales bacterium
CCAGGCGCGTACCCAAGTCGGCGCATATCGCGGATCGGCCTGCGGAGCGACGACGAACGCTTGCCGCAGACTCTGCACCGGGCTCGAAGCCCAGTATCGCGGCCCATCGCTGTCGGACATCTGTTGTTGATTGTCGGAACCCCGGCTGCTGGCGCCGTGAAGCACCAAAATTAACGGGTACTTCCGCTGGGGATCATAGCCGTCGGGAATGAACAGACGGTAGGGCAACACCGCCCCGGCCGGAGTCCGGTAACTGCGCACTTCGAACGTAGCTTCCTCCGCCTCCCGTATGCCCGGCGTCTGCGGCCTCCGCGACGGCAACGGAGACGGCTTCAGGGGGCTGACCGGAGCGGCCGCGGCGACCGGCGGCGGCGTTCCCGCCGGGTCGACTGCTTCGTCGGTAGGAGGCTGCACTTGGCGCGCGGGCGGATCGGGCGCAGGCGGCGGCGCGACGATCCGCCTTCCGCCTCCGCAACCCGCAAGCCACAGCGCCGCCGCCAATGTGAGGGCACGCAGTAACATCGCCCTATTTTGAATGAAATGCCCCCGTCACCGTCCGCTCAACGCACTCTGTGACAATGAGGGTTGGGAATGAAAATACTCCTCACCAACGATGATGGAATTGACGCGCCGGGGCTGGGAGCGTTAGCGCGCGCCGTTAACGGCTCCTTTGAGAAAATCATTGCCGCGCCGCACATCGAACGCTCCGGCTGCAGCCACGCGACAACGACCGACAGACCCATCTCCTTTCAGCAGCGCGGGGAGAATCGTTTTTGCGTCGAGGGAACCCCGGCCGATTGCGTGCGCGTCGCCTTGCATCAGTTTCCCGAAGTCCGCTTTGTGCTGGCCGGAATCAACTCGGGCGGCAACCTGGGCGTGGACGTATACCATTCGGGAACCGTCGCGGCGGTGCGTGAAGGCGCCCTTCACGGCATCCCTGGCATCGCCCTTTCGCACTACCGCAGCCGCCACTTGACCGCCGAAGACTGGCGGCGGGCCGCAAGATGGTGCGCACCGATCATCCTCAAGATCCTGGAGCATCACTCACGGGACAACGGTATCTGGAACATTAATCTGCCTTGTTTGCCTCCCAACGAGGAGACTGCCGAGGTCGTCGAATGTCCGTTGGACTTGTCGCCTTTGCCGCTGCACTTCTTGGCCGAAGAGTCCGGCCTGCGCTACTCCGGTGAGTATTCTAAGCGCGCGCGCACGCCAGGCGCGGACGTGGATGTCTGCTTCTCCGGCAAGATTTCGGTGACACGAATCCCCCTCGTCGGCTAATATGCTTGCGTGCGTAATCTAGCCCTCCTAACGATCTTCGCTCTCGCTGGCTCGCTATCGGCGGCCCAAGTCGAAACCGTCGCCGGCACCGGAGTCTCCGGCACGGCCGGCGACAACGGCCCAGCTTTGTCCGCGGAGGTCGGCAATCCCTACGGGCTGACCATCGGGCCGGACGGCGCGCTTTACTTCGGCGAGATTAATACCCATCGCGTGCGACGCCTCGATCTCTCCACGGGGCGCATCTCCACGATTGCCGGTACCGGCCAAGAGGGATACACAGGCGACGGCGGATTGGCGACCGCCGCCCAGATCGATGAGCCTTACGAGATACGGTTCGATAAGGCCGGTAACCTGTTCTTCGTCGACATGCAGCGCGCCGTCATTCGCAAGATCGACCGCGCCAGCGGCATGATCTCCACCATCGCCGGTACGGGCGTGGCGGGCTTCTCAGGCGACGGCGGCCCGGCAACCAGCGCCCAGTTCAAACAGCCGCACTCCATCGCTTTCGACGCCGCCGGAGACCTTTACGTCGCCGACATCGGCAACAACCGCATACGCCGAATCGACATGAAGACCGGCATCGTCACGACGTTTTCCGGTACCGGCGAACCTAAGACTTCGCCCGACGGTTCTTCCATTGTGGGCGCCTCTTTGCACGAGCCGCGCGCAATGGATTTCGATTCCAAGGGCGACATGTACCTGGCGCTTCGGCGAGGCAACGCCATCTATCGCATCGACATGAAAGCGCGGACGCTGCACCACATCGCGGGCACCGGCGAGAGCGGCTACACAGGCGATGGAGGACCGGCGAAGCAGGCAAAGCTTTCCGGCCCCAAGGGCGTCTCCATCGGCCCCGACGGCGGAGTCTATATCGCCGACACCGAGAGCCACACCATCCGCCGCATTGACCAGAAAACGGGCATTATCACCACCGTGATGGGCGTCGGAACCCGCGCCAATGGTCCCGACGGGGACCCGCTGAAGTGCGGCCTAGCGCGGCCTCACGGCATCTACGTAGGCGATGACGGGACGGTCTGGGTAAGCGACAGCGAGAACCACCGTGTTCGTCGGATGAGATAAGTCCTCAAGCCTCAAGAGCTTGCTTGCAGTAGCTCAAGCACTTCTTGACTTCCGTCACGGCGTCGGCCTCGCCGCGGTACTCATACTCAATGTTGCAGGGGAACTGGTAGCCCTCGTCGCGCACCAGGTGCAGCACCTCGACAATCGGCGTATCGCCTTCGCCGAACACCGTGTTGTCGCCCTGGTCCTTCTTGCGGTCCTTGATGTGCAAGGTTAAGATGTCCGAGTAATTCTTGCGGATGAAGTCTAGCGGTTCGAAGTTGGCTGCCACGAAGTGGCCGATATCCAGGTTTACCGCGATGAAGTCCGAAGTGCCCATGCGCGCTTTCTCGAAGCTCTCGGGCGCGGCGAACTCATTTTCGTCCAGACGTGAGTGATTGTGCATGCCGACGCGCATCTGATAGCGCTTTGCGAAAGGATCAATCTTCTTGGCCGTGGTCACATTGGATGACGCCGTGATGTACCGTGCGCCGATGGCCTGGGCCATCTCGAAACCGCGCTCAATCTCGGCATCGTCGAAGTCTTCGCGAAAGCTGTAGTTGTAGGCGTAAACCTCAACGCCGTTCTCATGCAGTTTGCGGCCTACCTCTTCAAACTCCGCCAGATCCACGCTCAAGCGCCATTTGCGCTGGTCTTCGCGAGACGGCCGTGCAGGCCTGCCGTTCGACGCCGCAGGGGCACTGATCGGGATATTGGCTTCCAGATGTCCTGAGTAGATCTCGGCCGAGCCGATGCCGCACTCCTTGTAGGCGGCGATCATGCCTTCCGTGTCCAGGGAACGGAAGCTGTAGCTTTGCGCTCCGATCTGTACGCCCCGAAACTTCGAGTCGATGCGCGGATGGGCGCTGAGGGTAGCCAATCCGGCGCCAGCGCCCGAGGCGGTGATCAGGAAACTGCGGCGATTGATGTTTTTCACGCCGGAATTATACCAGGCAGGGCTAGGCTACACTGGGCTTTCAGCAATGCCTACCGGCCCCTTTCAACTATCCGTCTGTAACGAACTGTATGAGCGGAGCGATTTCCGCGAGTCTTGTCAATCCATCAAGCGAGCCGGCTGGGACGGCATTGAGATCGCGCCGTTCACGCTGATGCAGAACGCCACGCAGCTGCCCGCCGACCAGCGGCGCCGAACGCGGGACATCATTATCGACGAAGGTTTGCAATTTGTCGGTTTGCACTGGCTAACCGTAGGGCCTACCGGTCTTCACGTGACGACGCCCGACGACGCTATGCGCCTGCGCAGTTGGGACTACGTCCGCGGCCTCGCCGACCTTTGCGCCGATCTGCGTCCATCCAGCCAAGACAGGGGCGGCGTGATGGTGTTTGGTTCTCCCGGCCAGCGCCGGACAACTGGCGGCGCGACGCGCGAGGAGGCTACCCGGCGCTTTATCGATGGCGTCGCCTCAGTGATCCCGCACCTTGAGGCCGCCGGAGTCACCCTGCTGATCGAGGCTCTACCGATTGACCAGTGCGATGTCATTCAGACTCTGGATGAAGCGGCCTCGATCGTTGACCGACTCGGTAGTCCGAATGTGCAGACTATGTTTGACTCCCACAATGCCGTCGACGAGTTTGAGCCGCATGCGGTGCTCGTAGCCCGCCACTGGACCAAGATTCGCCACATCCACGTCAACGAACTCAACGGCAGCCACCCTCGCCCGGAAGGCGGCTACGATTTCAAACCCGTGCTGCAGGCCGCCAAAGACCGCAACTATGCCGGCTGGGTATCGATGGAGGTCTTCGATTTCTCGCCCGGCGCCGAGCACATCGTGACCGAATCGATGACCTACTTAAGCGACCAAATCGCTCAACTGGATTAAGCATGAA
>CAZYOX010000377.1:0-4169 GCA_964649285.1 uncultured Bryobacterales bacterium
TTGATCGTGCCGCCCATCGCGTTGCTGCCATAGAGCAGCGTGGCCGGACCTTTGACGACTTCGAGCCGATCGACTTGCGCCATGTTGAGCGGTTCGCCGTGGTCGCCGGATTGCGACGCGAGCGAACCCACGCGGATGCCGTCTTGCATGACCAGCACTCGGTCGCCGTCGAAGCCGCGAATGATCGGACGCGAGCTGCCGGGGCCGAAACTGCGCTTGGCGATACCCGAACCGACGCGGTTCGATAGCGATTCGCCCAGCGAAACGTTGGCGTTTTCCGCGAGGTCGAACGAGTCGAGCGAGTCGACGCTCTGGAAAGACTCGAAGGCAGTCAGTTGCTTGCCTTCGGCGGTGACGGTGATCTCGTGGCGCAGCGCCTGCAGATCTAACGTGAAGTTGATCGACGCGCTTTGCCCGGCGACGATCTGGACGGCTTGGGCCTCCTCGGTAATCACGCTACTGACGTGCGCGAGTACCTGATAGATGCCTGGGGGTATGTTCTCGATGACGTAGGAACCGTCTTGTGCGCTGATCGTCTCGCGATTCAACTCGACGATAAGCACTTCCGCCCCGGCCAAGGGCTGGGTCGACTCTCGCAGATAAACGTGGCCTTCTAGTCGACCGCTGGTTTGGGCCGATAACGAAACGGCGGCGACCGAGCCGCTGAATATGATTGCAAATGCTAGACGTACTACGTCCATGAAATCTCCTCGACAAATCCAATAACAACGGATACACGGCGCCAGGCTGCCGGCGTCGCGTCTAACTGCTAGGAATTGCGAAAGGAGGGCGGGCCGCGCGGACTGCGGACCAGGATGTGGTCCCGCGACAGAAGGACAACATCCGCCGGGGTAACGAAGAACGCGATGGTCTGGGCCGGAGCCGCGGAGGGCGCCGACGGGCCGCCGATCCAAGCTGAAGAACAAGCCGGGCAGGAGTGCTCAGCGTGCCGGCCGGTATGCTGCGTGCCGTTGAGTAGGCAGGGGTCGATTTCCGCCGCAGCATGAATGACCGCCGCGAAGGTCATTAAGACCAACAGTGCCGTCAACAGCCTTGTCGTCCAATGGGTCCGCATCGAACAGTCGGTTAAAAGCTAGACGCATTTTAGCGAACGCATGGTGACGTTGGCGGGCGCGTCGCCGGGGTCAGCGCATCGGTGTGTCCGAGCGGTAGCCGACTTTGGCCCTGTCTCGCTAACTAGCTTCGACAGTGACGTTTGACGCCGAAATGCGTTGCAGGTCGTCGACGTTCAAGATGCGTCCCACGACGTTCACCGGATCGGCGGCACGGCACTCGTCGCCGTGGCTGGCGGGTGTCGGACCCCAGAATAGGCACAGGCATTTGCCCGGAGGCCAGTAGGCGACCGCGCCCGCTTCGACCACGTCGCTGGCGCCGGGCTCAGCTGCTGCCTTCACCGGGGTGGGAAAGTACAGCTCGTCTCCCCAGTAGGAGCCGCGAGCCGCTAAGGGCAGGGCATCGTAAATAAGGTCGGCGGTTGGCGTGTCGTCCCACTCCGCTTCGAGGATGATATCGCCGACAGTGATGCGTACGGTGCGGTGAGGCATGACTGGTCAATCAATAGCACAATCGTTCAACGGCGTGGCCGCCCCGCTGCGCGTAACATTGGCACGGAAGGCCTCCGCCGTCACGCGGCCTCTCGACAGGACCCATGGAAATGCCGCATCCGACGCGCTCAATCCCGTGGCCCCAATGGCTCCTCACCAGTCGCCTCATCGTTCTCTCGTTCTCTCGGGGGCGCCTCGGTCACGCCGAGCGTCCAGGACGGGGCGTCGCTGGCAGGAAACGAGTCTGCGAGAGTCTGATCGATTTCGCTTTCGCCAACGTCGACCATCTTTGGGCGCTGGTCCTGCGAGTCATCGCGGTCCGCGGCCGAACTGCGAATGAGCATTGCCGCATGAGCGACAGGAGGCTTGCTGATTCCAATACCTTTCATCCGATTTCCTCCATTGGATCGCTCTAATTATTGGTTCGACTCGCGATTCTCTGTCCATCGAACCTCAAATTAGAAACGCGGTACGTTGGGTAGAGACTGGCTGGCCCTGCCACTGTTACAGACTGCGGGCGTTACGCGGGGCCGTGAATTCGTGGGCGGGCTTGACGTAGGCGACGTTTCGGTTTCCTAAGGGCGTCGACCGGAACTAGCTTCTTGACTGTTACTCTTAGATCGAATGGGCGCCAAGGAAATTGATCGCGAAGCGTTGCTGCAAACGCTCGGCGGGCCCGAGGCTGTAGCGGCCATGAGCCCAGAGGCCCGCGCTGACGCCTTCGAGGATTTTCTTTTCGTCGAGCTAGCTGAACGGATGAAGGAGCGTTCGGGACAGGGTTACCCGTCCACTGCCGACATCGCTGCGCAGGTGGAATCACGGCGCTGCCGGGTTGGCGTCGGCAGCTTGTTCGTTGGCGCTCGGAATCAGAACGTCAAGGCCTTACCGCCCATGCCCGCCGCTCCCGCTCTCGAAGACTTCTTTCGCTTGCGCTTCCCCGCCTACACGAACCACTGTCTACAAAGTGCAAGTCTCGCGTTGAAGAATGGAGCCGAGGAAGAGGTCGTTCTAGCATGCCTTCTCCACGACACGGGGCAGGCGCTCATGAAGGTGGATCATGGCTGGTGGTGCGCGCAGCTCTACGAACCCTACGTCAGCGAAAAAGTGGCCTTCGCCATTCGCTATCACCAGGCCCTGCGCTTCTATCCGGACGAAGAGGCGGGATACACCTACCCAGAGATCTACCGGCACTTGTTCGGCGAGGACTATCAACCGGAACCCTACATCGAAGCGACCTACCAAATGGTGCGCAAGCACAAGTGGTATGGCCCCGTGAGGCAGTTGACGGTGAATGATCTCTACTCTTTTGAAGAGGGAGTAAATCCGCGGTTTGAGGAGTTCGCCGACATCGTCGGACGCCACTTCCGCCAACCGAAAGAGGGACTCGGTTTCGACAATAGTCCCGTCGCGCACATGTGGCGTTCGATCATCATGCCTGACCGCCCGCTTTGACGGCCTTCAGAAGCCCCGGCTTTCCCCGGTGGAGCCGGGCGGGGAAGGCTTGCTACCCTGATACACGGGTTTCCGCTGTGCGTGCCGCCAGAACTCTTTGAATCCTTCGGCCGCGCCCGAGCATCCAAACGATAGATAAGAAAGAGGAGCGTCTCTCCTCGGAGGAATGAACAGATGGCAGGACCGAACACACTTGAGTTTACGGACGACTCGTTCGACGGCGACGTATTGCAGTCGGATGTGCCCGTGCTCGTCGATTTTTGGGCAAGTTGGTGCGGCCCGTGCCGCATGATTGCGCCGCATGTCGACGAGGTGGCAACGGCGTTCGCCGGTAAGGCGAAGGTTGGCAAGGTCGACGTGGACAGCAACCAAGGGACGGCGGCCCGATACCAAGTTCGCGGCATTCCGACTTTGCTGGTCTTCAAGAACGGGCAAGTCGTCGATCAGGTAGTTGGCGCGGTTTCGAAAGAGAAACTGGCCGATATGCTCCAAACGCAGATTGGCTAAGCGCCGCTGATATCAGTATTGGACGCCCGGCTCGGAAGTTCCGCGGCCGGGCGTTGCTGCGTCTGGAGCGCCTTCGTCAGTAAAAGGACGGCTGTTGGCCGCAGCAGCCAGGCGCACCGTGGCCAACGGCGCTTGCAACAAGGCGGGGCAGTTGCTCGGCTTCTCGTAGACCCAGCCGGCGGACCCATCTCGCCTCAAGACCCGGATCGCGCGCAAGGGGACCTCAGGCGTTTCGAGCATGGCCCCGCAAACGGCTGCGAGCGTCAAGAGATAGCTATCATCGGCAACCTCGTTACGGTCTAGCCGCAGCGTGACTACGCCGCTGTCCACGTCGACGGCCTCGATCCTCCAGCCGTCGAACTCGACCCGGCGAACCTCTTTTATAAAATGCGAATAGCTCTCAACCTTTGCGGCGGCGTTCGGCGCAGATCCGGCGGAAAGGATGGCCGGCAGGTAACCGGCCACGAGCGCGGGGTCACGCCAAAAGCCCAGCATCGTCATAACCGCCACAACGGCAGCCAAGAGCCACAACTGGCGCCTACGCGAGGTCTCTTCTTCCGGCAGGCTCGCCTTGAGCATGCGCGGGGTAACGCCTATCGCTTCGTTGAAGTGCGCGCCGGCGAGTTGCGCCCCAGAGAAGTCCGC
>CAZYOX010000378.1:0-4169 GCA_964649285.1 uncultured Bryobacterales bacterium
AATCAATGATTTCGCCAGGCTGAACTCGAAGCGGTAGGTTCAGGTCCTTCTTGCTCAGCTCTGCGCGGATCTCCCGCTCCACATAACAGCTGGGCCCCTTGCTATCAACCAACATCCACTGCACTCTGTATCGCCCTGGTCCCGTGGCGAAGGAATCGCGCAACTGAAACTCATGTTTTCCGGGCGGAATCGGACCAGACCTAAAGTTTTTCTTGAATAGAGACGGCTTGGCGTGTGGGATGTCCAACGGAGTGACCATCACGCGCAACGCGAACAACCGGCCAGGTCCAGCAAGCGGCTCCGATGGAGCGTACAGCCGAAATCCGACGAAAAAACGCAGCTCAAAATCGAGTCCGGGACCAAACAGATCGACCTTGCAGGGAATGTCTCCCGAAGACCTCTCTGCGGCCGCCAGAACCGGGTTGGATCCGGTCAAGACGAACACGCAAAGCAAGGCTAACTCCGTGAAATGAGTTCGCAAAACCCTCGATATCGCCAATGTGTGCAGTGTAGCAGCCGCTGCGTGCCCTGGAACGCCCATTGGCGGCCTGGCCGTCGACTACCGGCGCGTTCCCTCCGTGTCCGTTTCGATGCGGTAAAGTTTGTCCCCTGCGGTGAGGTACAGGGTGCTGAGACCTTCTCCGGCGAAGGCCACATTCGTCACCGTGTCTTCGTTGATGGGGTAGAAGTCCAACTGCTCTCCCGTCGGCGAGAAGACATAAACTCCCGCCTTCGTATCCAGCGTTTCGCTCGTGTTTCGCAGCTGGTTGAGCCCGGCGGCGATCCACAGGTTCCCCGAAGCATCGATGGTCATGCCGTCGCCAGAACGCCCTGGGTAGAAGTCATGGAAGACGCGCATATTGCTCACGCTGCCATCCTCCGCTAGGTCGTAAGCGCGGATCATCCGCGCTCTATTGGCATCCGGATGGGCCTCGATCAAGTACAGCGTGGCGTCGTCCGGCGAGATGATCACGCCGTTCGGCTTCTCGATTTCCGGGTCGGTCAGGATGCGGTGCAGCGAACCGTCCGTATCGATGCGATAGACGCCATGCACCCCCGTCTGGTCCGGCTCCGGATTCGGTCTCGGCCTGTCTGTGAAGTACAACCGGCCCTTCGAATCGAACGTCACATCATTCGGTTGATTCAACTGTTTCCCTTCGTAGGCGCTCGCCAGCACTTCCTGGTCGCCCGTCTCCACGTTGGTGCGCGTCACCTGGTCCCCTTCGCAGGCCACGAGTCGCCACTCGGCGTCGAAAACCAATCCGTTCGCCCCATTCGCGTCCTCGTCGAAGGTCTCCGTATGTCCGTCCGACGGGTAATAGCGCAAGATGCGGTTCGTTCGTGCCTCGGTGAAGAAAATGGAGCCGTCGCGGTATTCCGTCGGCCCTTCCGTAAAGGCGACGTCAGTCGCCATCACGCTGCGCGCTCGGGATGGCGCCGCCTGCTCCACGACGGCTTCCGGAGCCTGTCGGCAACTAGCGAGCAGCAAGGCTGCCGAGGCGAAGCAAAGGGTCAGGAAGCGTCTTTGGCAGCTCATGAGTGCGGACAGTATAGCGCCGTCGCCAAAGACAGGACTTTATCGGAATGTTTGTGGATCTCCGTCGTTAGTTGTTAAGATTCACCGAGCGATGCAGCATCCTTTAGTCATTCTGGCGATCTCAGTCGCGCTAATCTTCCTGCTCATTATCAAACTTCGCGTCAATCCATTCGTGGCGCTCATCATGGCGGCCACGACCGTCGGCTTACTCTCGCCGTTGATCGCGTTTGGCGACGTCATGCCGCTCGTCGCTGGCCATTTCGGCAGGCTATGCGGGAGTATCGGCATCGTAATCGCCCTTGCGGCCGTGATTGGACAGTGTTTGATGGAGAGCGGCGCCGCCGACAAAATCGTCCGAGTCTTCGTCCGAATGCTCGGCGAGAAGAATGCGTCCTTCTCCTTGCTGACTAGCGGTTATGTCCTGTCCGTGCCCGTATTCTTCGATACGGTCTTTTACTTGCTCGTACCGCTGGCGCGCGCTTTGCGGGTCCGCACCGGCAAGGATTACTTGTTGTTCATTATGGCCGTGGTCGCGGGCGGCACGGTTACGCACTCGATGGTACCGCCGACTCCCGGGCCGTTGGGCATGGCCGCCAATCTGGGCATCGATCTCGGAGTAATGATCCTCGTCGGCGCCGTCATTGCCGTGCCAATGTCGCTGACCGGTTGGTTCTTTGCCGCGTATCGCAATCGTCAAATGGACGTACCTTTGCGTGAGACGCCTGGCATGACCTTGGCCGAACTTGAGGAACTTGCGTCAACTCAAGAAGAGAACCTCCCAAGCTTCTTCGCCTCCATGCTGCCGATCATCCTGCCGGTGCTGATGATTACGTTCAATACCGCCGCCGATGCCTTGAATGTCACCGGGCCTCTGGCCGATTGGGCCGCTTTCGTAGGCGACCCAAACTTCGCGCTATTGGTCTCGGCCGCCATCTCGGTCGCTATCTTGATGAAGCAGAAAGGCTTATCATTGGGTGACCTCAGCGACTCGATCGAAACCGCCTTCGCTTCCGGCGGCCTGATCATTTTAATAACCGCTGCCGGCGGGGCCTTCGGCGGCATGCTGGTCGATGCCCAGGTCGGCAAGACAATTGGCGACATGGCTTCCACGATGGGCATGCCGGTCCTGATCTTGTCCTTCTTACTTGCCGCGGTAATGAAGATCGCACAGGGTTCCGGCACCGTTTCGATGATCACTTCCAGCGCCATCGTGGCGCCGATCGCACTCGCTGGAATCCCTTTCCACCCGGTCTATATCGCTTGCATGATCGGCTCCGGCTCGTTGGTGGGTTCCTGGATGAACGATTCCGGTTTCTGGGTCTATGCCAAGATGTCGGGTCTAACCGAAGTCGAAGGACTCAAGACGTGGACGCCGCTGCTGACCATCCTGGGCATCGCCGGAGCCGTGGCCACCTTGATCATGGCGACCTTGCTCCCGCTGGTGTGACTGCTTCCCGCCTCGCTAGGGCGGTCTAGCGTTTGACCGAAGGAAACGTGCGGTCGATCCCGACTACCTGGTAGGAGCCGGCGGTCTTGCGCAGGTAAACCGTCACGCTCTTTTCGGCGTCGTCGCCCGTTAGCTGGACGGCGTAGTAACCGTCCGCTCCGGTACGCACCGCCTCCGGAAGCTCGGCGGAATCGGCGGCCCCAGCAATTGGCGTGTGGATCTCCCGCACATTGTCGAATGTCGACCAATTGAATCGAATGGCCGGTGCGTCGAACAATCCGTACTTCTGACCCAGATGTTCGAACTTGAGCGCACCCCCCTCAATTCGAAAATTGTCCAGCGGCAGCACCCGGCGAAAGTAAACGTCGCCAACTCGATCACGTCGCTTGATCAGGCATGTAATAAGCCATTCCGCGGCCTTGGGATCGCTGAACTGGGCCAGCTCGACAACCGCTCGCAGATCCTCATCCGAGAAGGCCATCACTTTCTTGGCCGCCCAGTAAGTGTCATCCGGCAGGCGGTTCTGATAAGCGGGGTTGCGGTATTCGGGAGTCCATTTGTCCGGCTGATAAATTTCCCATTCGAACAACCCAATCGCTGGAAAATCCTGATAGTGCCAGCTATACCAGCGGGGCACGTATAGGCCGAGCGAAAAGATCTGCTTGAACATCGAGCCCCAATCGAACAAATACTGATTGCCGCCGCGCGGACTGTTCGCCATGTTGCTTGCGCTGCCCAGAATCGAGCCGAAGTCGATCAAGTGATGCTTGATGAATTTCTTGCCGTCTTCCTCGACCAACATGTCCAACGAGTTGATCGAACGCGAGTCGTCATGACCCAGCCACGAAGCAAATACGTACAGCCCGCGCAAGTCGCGGCGATGCTCATGCCGCGTCACATCGTTCGGATCGTCGGAACGAGTGCCGTCGTAGCGGAACGGCCCCAACGGACTTCCTTTGAGGAAGCGGCTCGCCAGGCAACGGATCTGCCCATCCGCCTGCCGTGGGACGCGGCTTAGGATCGCCCGGATATCCGTGCGATTCATGGGACGTTCTCTGCCGTCGATGCCGACAACCGTCGCACGCTCGGAAACCTCCAACCGTTCGGGGTCGAGCGACACTAAGTAATTCTCCGGCGTGTTGTATCCCAGGGCATGGAACAACTTCGGGCCCAGCAAGTCCGCTC
>CAZYOX010000379.1:0-4149 GCA_964649285.1 uncultured Bryobacterales bacterium
GCGTTGCTACACGGAACTCTATAACCAGTTGGAGTGGCTCAACCGGGTCACCGGCGTCAGCAACGTTCCCAATGAACGACGGTTTGGCGATTGGAAGGCCGAAATCGGGCAAGACCGTCGCTTCATTTACGAAATCGGTTCCGGAAAAGGGCAACTCATTGCGTATCTGGCCGAGCAGGGACATCAGTGCACGGGAACGGATGTATCGCAAGAACGCGGCGAGAAGATGCAAAGTGGCGGCCCGCCAAACCTGCGATGGGCGAAGACCGACGGCGTCAATTTAGACCGGTTTGAGCAACCTGAGTCGTATGACCTTGTCCTTTCGAATCAGGTGATCGAACATCTGCACCCAGAAGACGCGCAGGTGCATTTTGATTCAGCGTTTCGCATCCTCAAGCCAGGCGGGCGTTACTTGTTCAGCACTCCGCACCGGCACGGCGGTCCGTTCGATGTCTCGGTGGTGTTCAAGTACGAGATGCCGCATGGAATGCACCTGAAGGAGTACATGTTTCACGAGTTGACCGAGATCGCGAAACGATCGGGATTCGGGGACATGTATGTAGTCATGCCCGCGCGGTTTCGGAAAGTGTTGCGGCGACTCGGCCTTCGCTCCGACGAGCGAATTCGCTTTGCGGAGCGTCTGTATCTGCGCTGGCTGCTAATGCTGGAACGCGTCCTTAGCCTTGTGCCGACCCAGAGATATCGCCGAGCCGCGAGCCAGCTTCTTCGGCGCATGGGGCTCTTTAGCGAGAACATCTTCCTCTCGGCACAAAAACACCGCTAGCGCGGATTCCGAGCCGCAGGCGACCCGCTCCTTGACACTGCATGCTACGCCGCCCCTCAGCCGCGACGGTCACGGAGCGGTTGCCGGGGCCCTTGTGTGGGGCCTGAGTCGGATGCAAGAGGCGAGAGGAGAGCCGTGGACATCGAGTACGGAGAGCGGCCCGTAGCAGTGTTGGCCGATTGCGGATGCCACTCCGCCGCGCAGAGGACGGTGATCGAGGCAAAAGGAATCGAGGTTTAGGTCCTGGACAGATACTTGGCGGCTTCTTCGCCTGCCCTGCGAAGGGGGCCCAGCGCCACGCCAGCGGATATACTTGCGGTTTGGCTGCTCGTGGATTGTTTCTGACCTTGGAAGGCGTCGATGGCTGCGGCAAGACGACCCAGCTCGAATTGCTGATAGACCGGCTTAAGGCCGCCGGACGGGACCCCGTGCGCGTCCAAGAACCGGGCGGCACGCGCATCGGTCTGGAGATCCGCAAGATCTTGCTCGACCGAGCCAACGCCGATCTCGACCCAATCGCTGAGCTATTGCTCTACTTCGCCTCCCGCGCGCAGAATATCGCCGAGGTAATTCGCCCTGCTCTGGAGAAGGGTCACATCGTGGTCGCCGACCGCTTTACCGACGCCACGATGGCCTACCAAGGCTACGGCAGAGAACTAGGCCCAGAAGTCATTCGCGCCGTGGAAGCGATTGCTTGCGGAGGATTGCGGCCGGATCTCACCCTGTGGCTCGACATCAATCCGGAGCTAGGCATCCGCCGCGCGCTCGACCGCAATCCCTCGGCGAAAACCGACGAGACGCGCATGGAGCAAGAAGGCAGCGAGTTCTATCGCCGCGTGTACCAGGGCTACCGGGAGATCGCCGCCGCCGAACCGCAGCGGGTCGTCTGCATCGAAGCGTCCGGGACGATCGAGCAAGTGGCTGATTTGATTTGGAAGAAGGTTGATGCCGTTCTCAGACTTCATCGGTAACCGCCGCATCGTCGACAGCATCCAGCGCATGCTCGCCGAGGACCGGCTGCCGCAGACGCTCTTGTTTGCGGGCCCTTACGGCGTCGGCAAAGCGACGCTCGTGCGCTACCTGGCGGCGGCCAAGCGCTGCAAAGAACTGCGCGCCGACTTCTGCGGACACTGCTCCGAATGCAAGCGCATCCTGGCCCTCGACCTATCGCTCGACGGGTACGTCAACGAGATGGAGGAGCGCGTCAAGCTGCCTGCCGCCAAACGCAGCGACAATCCGCTGGTTCTCTCGACCCACCCGGACTTTCTGGTGTTTCCCCCGGACGGTCCGTTGCAGATGATCGGCATTGAACAGGCTCGCCAACTCAACAAGGCCGCACAGTATGCCGCGTCGACGCAGGGCGGCCGCCTGTTCCACATCGACCATGCTGACCGCGCCAATGACGAGGCCGCCAACTCTCTCCTCAAGACCCTGGAGGAACCGGCGCCGCGGCTGACCATCGCGCTTAGCGCCGAAAATGCCTACGAGTTGTTGCCGACAATCCGCTCGCGGACCGTGCCCTTCCACTTCTCGCCGCTGACGACCGAGGAGATGGCAAGATTCGTCGAGCAACGCAGCGACCTCTCCGCGAGCCAGCGCCAGGCACTCGCCGGCTGGGCGCAAGGCAGCCCAGGGCGGGCTTTGGCTTTGGACGTCGAGGCCTATCTAGCCCGCCGTGAACACCTGCTGGCCTTGCTCGATACGGCGCTAGGACAAGCATCGTTCGCCGAGTTGATCGCGCACACCGACTCCCTGGGACGCCGGCAGCAGGAGAAGATTGGCGTCCTGGTTGAAATGTTGCACGGCCTCTTGAGCGACCTGCTGCACCTGCGTTTGGGCTCAGGACGTTTAGTCAACGTGGACATCCGCGAAGAGTTGCGCGAACTCTCCGAGAGGGTTGATTTCGAATGGGTCGAGCGGGCCGCGCGCGATCTCGACGAGCTGCAGCGCCTCGAACGCCGCAACATTCAAAAGCAGATCGCCGTCGAGGCGCTAGCTCTTGGCTGGCGGCAACGCCTGGCGGTGAGCTAGTCGATACTCGCGGCGATAGCCGGCTTCTTCATAACGCCGCTTTTCTTCATCGGTCTCGGCAATCACCGGCGGCACCCGCTGCTTCTGGCGATTCTTGTCGAGCGCCACGAATGTCAGGTAAGCCGAGGCGACGTGTCGCTGCTCCTCTTGCGCCCGCATGTTTTCCGCATAGACTTTGACGCCCACTTCCATCGAAGTATGAAATGCCCGGTTGACCGAAGCGCGCAGCACGATTAACTCCCCTTCGTACACGGGCTCCAGGAACGACATATGGTCAAAAGCCGCCGTGACGACAAACTGCCGCGCGTGGCGCGCCGCGGCGACGGCGCCCGCAATATCCACGAGATGCATGATTCGGCCGCCGAGCAACGTGCCTAGTCCGTTGACGTCATTGGGCAAGGCCAGTTCGGAGAGGTACGACTGCGAAGCCTTGACGGGTCTTCCTTCCATTGCCCTAGTGTATGCTCCTCAGACCGCCCTCAGAACGCCTTGGTTAACTGCCCAAGCCGTCGACGCAGCCAACACCGCATTGCCGGCCAACAATCCCAGAACGGCTCCTTGAGCGCCCTGCGAAGAGGCCAGAACCGCGGTGGCCGAGGCGCTGACCACCGCGCTCAGAGTCGTGCAAAGCAGCAATACTCGCTGTCGGTCAAAGCCAATAAGCACGTTGCGATAGTGTCCGCTGATCACCGATAACGGAATGGACCAAATCAGCAAGGCCAACAGCGAACCAGCCGGGGCGAAGGCCTCGCCATAAGCCAGCCGCACCAGCGTTTCCGCAAGCGCCATGGTGCAAGCCGCCCCTGCGATGCCACCCAACAGCGTGATCCGCATCGACTTGCCTAGCAACACGCGCAATTCCTCGACTCCGTGCGGCGCACAGCGCGAGATCGCGGGCAACAAGTTGAAAAAGTACCACCAAACAAATGTGTGGATGGCCAGCGTCGCCCGATGGGCGGAACCTAGCCAGCCCACCGAATCGTCATTGCGCCCGAAGCCATAGACCACCACCGGCAGAAACCATAAACCGGCCCACGCTAACTCAGCCAGGCCAATTCCGGCTGAGGCGCGCAGGCGTGAGAGCGTGCGCGAAGGACTCCAGCGCGGCCAGGGCACACGGCCCGCCAACAGCACCCCCACGATCACCGTGCAGATCAGCGCCGCGATTTCGAAAACGCCGACGATCCACAGCGGCCGCGACGCGTCCATAACGGTTAGTACCAAGGCGGCGAAAACGGCGTGGCGTACCAGCGAAGTCCAGGCTGCGTTGGCCATCTCCTCGCGCCCTTGGAAGTACCAGATCATGAGACCGGGAATGGCGAGTAGGGTGCCGC
>CAZYOX010000380.1:0-4147 GCA_964649285.1 uncultured Bryobacterales bacterium
CAGCCGTCGCCTTTCAAGGCACGCGGCTCCCAGCCCCGCTTCGGCGGGGCTTTTTATTGGAATGAACCGCGCAGCTCGCCAGACGTATTCCTTTTTCGTTCACGCAGCGTGCGCAGCTCGATGCTTTCAATCCTGCGCATCATCGTCATTCATCACGCACCACCTGACGCATCCGCACGGAATGTTTCGCTTCACGTTCGTGATTCATGAAAAATAATTCCGGCTTTTCCTTGACGAATGAAAAACCGCCGCTAGACTTACGCCCCCTATGAAACACAAACACGAACAACTCATCTGCAACGCATTGCGCGCGTGTCATCGCGCCGCTTCGCATTGCCCCGTCATGTTCGCGGATTCGTATCCGCGGCGTGCGGATGCGCTCGCGCGCGAAATGACGTAAGTCTTCCACGCAACAATGCTGGAAGACGGTCACATGTCTTCCGGTGGAAAGAATCCGAAACCCCGGTCGGCATGCTGACCGGGGTTTTTTGTTTTCCGGTCCAGGAAAACCGGTGAAAGGAGCAAGGAAATGTCATTCATGCAACAGGTCGTCCAGGTGACGGACAACCAGTACGTACTGCCGAAGGTCGGCGGCATGCGCACCGACGTGCGCGCGTTTCTCTCGCCGGCGCTGTTCGCGCAGACGGACGAAACATTGTGGCGGCAGGCGGCGGTGTCCGCGTCGTATCCCGGTGCGATCGGCATGTACCTGATGCCGGATACGCACATCGGCTACGGCATTCCCGTCGGCAGCGTGCTCGTCACGGAAGACACGATCGTGCAGGCAGGTTCCGGCTACGACATTTCCTGCGGCGTGATCCATGTGAAGGCGGAAGGACTGCACGCATCCGATGTCGCGGACTGGAACCGTCGCGTCGCGTGGATCGATGAAGTCGAAAAGCGCATCGCGACGGGCGTCGGTTCGCGCCGTCCGAAGCACATGCCGCGGTTCCGCTACGCGGACATCGACGACATGCTGCATTTCGGCGCGCAGGCGATCGGCGTGCACAGGGATCTGTGCGAGCGCCAGTACATCCCGGTGGATGCCGGCACGGACGTGAGCGCCATCGAGCGTGCGTACGACAAGGCGCGCGCGCAGATGGGTTCCGTCGGCGGCGGCAACCACTTCGTGGAGATGCAGGTCGATGCCGGGAGCGGCGAAGTGTGGGTGATGGTTCATTGCGGATCGCGCGGCTACGGCTGGCAGACCGCGAACCATTTCTTCTTCGCCGGTGCGGAACTGCGCGGACTCGCGAAGGACCGGCGCGAGGAGTCGTGGCTGCGTGTCGATGAACCGCTCGGCCGCGAGTACTGGGCGCATCACAACGCGGCCGCGAATTACGCGATCGCGAACCGGCACGTGATCGTGCGTGGCGTGCAGCGCGCACTGGAAAACGTGTTCGGCGTGAGCGGGCGGCCCTGGTACGAGATCAGCCACAACCTCGTGCAGGAGGAAACGCTGCTGCTGCCGGATGGCACGACGCAACGCGGTTTCGTGCATCGCAAGGGCGCGACGCGCGCGTTCCCGGCGGGACATCCCGATCTCGCCGGAACGAAGTGGGAACACACGGGGCATCCGTGCCTTGTGCCGGGTTCGATGCGCGATGGCGCGGCGGTCCTGTTCCCGCTGGACGGCGCGCGTCATTCGGGCTGCTCGGTGAATCACGGCTCCGGTCGTGTGATGGGACGCGGCGCCGCGAAGCGCGAACTCGGCGCGCTGTACGATGACATCGACCGCGAGATGCGCGAGATCACACGCGTGCTCGGCGACGTGAGCATCACCGGCATCGCCGGCAACACTGAGCGCACGCCGCTCGATGAATGCGGCCACGTGTACAAGGACCTCGATGAAGTCCTGCGCGTGCTCGAGGCCGAAGGCATCGCGCGTGTTCAGCACCGTCTGTATCCGGTGGCGAACATCAAGGGCATGGACTGAAGATTTTCATGCACGGATGCATGGAAGGAAGGCGGTGACGCCGCGGACATGGACGGGTCCGCGGCGTGCAACCCGGGTTTTCAAGTTGCGCATCGAAAGATGCAGATGAATTCGGCATGCAGCAATGCATCCAGCGGTCCAGGTTCAAGCGCCTGGCTGGCGCGCGACGCTTTCATCGCAAAGCGCGTACCGGATGCATGACGGCGCCGGATGGGCAGGAGCAGGTAGCTCAGCGGGAGAGCGCCGCGCAAGCGGAGGCCGGGGGTTCGATTCCCTTCCTGGCTCGCCCACCACGACGAAGGTAGCTCAGTCTGGGAGAGCATCCGCGCAAGCGGACTGTCGCGGGTTCAATTCCCGCTCTTCGACCCTGGTAACGGCAGTGCGCCGGGTGGTTCGAGTCCACCCCAGCAAACGCTGGAGTAACGCACCAACTGGCGCGGTCCCGGCGGATGCGGATGACGCGTGAAGATTTCTTTCATGCGCCATCCGCAGGCCGCGGCATCGCAATGACCGGCAGATCAGCGCTGGCACGAGGCAGTGCGACGGAAGAAAGGCGATGGCATCGCGAACAGGAAGTTCGCGCGGCGTTGCCCGGACCTTTCGCATCCCCTTGCGTCATCGCGACGAGCCCGTCCTTGCGGTGCGGGCCGGGCCTACTTTTTTCAAGAGAATTCATCGCAACCGGGAGAGCGCAATGACGGCTTGCATGAAAATCCGGTAGTGGCGGCCTCGCACGAGGCGCCGGGAAAGACAACGCCGCGCAAGGAAACAAAACGCAAAAAGGAGAAAGACAATGTTCGCAATCAATCGCACAGTGATTGGCGAGAACGAGCGTGGCCTGATGCTGAAGAACCGCCGCTTCAAGCGCGTGCTTGAACCGGGCGTGTACTGGTTCTTCGATCCGTTCGGCCGCGTGGAAGTGAAGACGTACGTGCTCGACGAGCCGCGCTTCGTGCACCGCGATGCCGAAGTGCTTATCAAGCAGCACCCGGAACTCGTCTCTGCCAACTTCACGCTCGCGGATCTCGGCGCCGAAGAGGTCGGCCTCGTGTACCTGAACGGCAAGCTCGCCGACATCCTCGCGCCGGATACGCGCCAGCTGTACTGGAAGGGTCCGGTGGATGTGCGCATCGAGAAGATCGACATCAGCGAGAATTTTTCGCTGGCGCCGAAGCTCGCGCGCACGGTGACGGACGCAACCGACAGCCGCCTGCGTACCGCGGTGAAGAATGCCGTGGCGCTCAGCATGGTGCCGGACAAGTCCGTCGGACTGCTGTTCGTCGACCAGGCGTTCGTGAAGACGCTGGATGCCGGCCGTCATGCGTTCTGGCGTTTCAACCGCATGATCAGCGTGGATGCCGTCGACCTGCGCGTGCAGGCGATGGAAGTGTCCGGGCAGGAGATTCTCACGCGCGACAAGGTGAGCCTGCGCATCAACCTCGCGGCGACCTACCAGGTCACCGACGCGGTGAAGGCGCGCAGCAGCGTGAAGGACTACGCGGACTTCCTGTACCGCGAACTGCAGTTCGCGCTGCGCCAGGCGGTCGGCACGCGCACGCTCGACGCCCTGCTCGCCGACAAGCGCGAGCTGGATGACGTGATCGCCACCGCGGTAAGCGGCACGGTCGCGAACGTCGGCATCACGCTGCTCGGCACGGGCGTGAAGGACATCATCCTGCCGGGCGACATGAAGACCATCCTCAACCAGGTGGTCGAAGCGGAAAAGGCAGCGCAGGCGAACGTCATCAAGCGCCGCGAGGAAACGGCCGCGACCCGTTCGCTGCTGAACACCGCGAAGCTGATGGACGACAACCCGACGCTGCTGCGCCTGAAGGAACTCGAGGTGCTGGAGAAGGTGACGGAGAAGGTGGACCGCCTGACCGTCTTCGGCGGCCTCGACGGCGTCCTGAAGGACACGGTGAGGATCAAGGTTGATGCATGATCCGCAGCGTGTTGCAATGTGAAGCCCGGTCGAAAGGCCGGGCTTTTTTATCGGAGAAGAAGTGACGAGCGATGCATGACGGGTGAAAGCGCTTTGTCCCGCGCTTGCCAATGCTCGCCACCCGTCGCGTCACTTTTCGCTTTCAACCGGTCACTTTTTACTTTTAACTTGTCAGCGTTCACATCATCACGGATGTTCCATGCGCCGCGCCGACCGCCTCTTCCAGATCATCCAGTTCCTGCAGGGCCGCCGCCTTGTCACCGCGCGCC
>CAZYOX010000381.1:0-4142 GCA_964649285.1 uncultured Bryobacterales bacterium
TCGACGTCGACGCCAAGAATCTGGAACTTCCCCCAGGGGCGGATTTCACCAACTTCGCCTTTGGCGCGCGCCGTCCTCGCGAGAACCAGACGAATCCCGACAAGTGGGTGAACTTGGGGCCGCGAGTCGGATTCGCCTACCAAGCCAATCAAAAGACCGTCGTCCGCGGCGGCGTGGGCATCATGTTCGCCCCGCAGGTGGGCGCGATGTTGAGACAGAGCACGGCCGGCCCGGACATTCCGTTCCGCGTCAGCTATAGCGGTGAGGAAGCTGAGAACCTGGGCGTCAAGTACCCGTTTATCAACGAACAGGTCATCCCCATCGCCGAGGCGGACGTCCAGGCCAGCGGCCGCGAGTTGGTCTTCTCCTTGATCACGCCGGACCTGCAGAACCCCTACACGATCAACTATCAATTCAACATTCAGCGGCAGTTGAGGTCTGACCTGATGTGGGAGATCGGCTACGTCGGAACCCGCGGCGTCAAATGGCCGATGCACCGGCGTTTCAACTTGCCCGACCGGCTGACAGGCATTCGCCCGAATCCTAACCTGATTCCGGGCGGACCCTATTTCGTCGACATGGGCGAGAGCGTAATGAACCACTCCTTGCAAACATCGTTGCGCAAGATGTTCTCCAACAACTTCTCGGGCGACTTCCATTACACCTGGGGCAAGACGTTCGCCTACCAGGGCGGAGACACGGGCGTTTACTACGGCACCGACGCCGTCGCCGAGATCCAAGACTTCTTCAACGTCGCCATCGAAAAAGGCAACCCAGGCTTCGACACGACGCATCGAGTCGTGGCTGACCTCATTTACGAGTTGCCGCAGTTAACCAACATGGCGGCGCCGGTGCGGGCAGTTCTTGGGGGTTGGCAGATGAGCACGATTTATACCGGCTCTACCGGCACTCCCGTCCGGATCACCCAAGGATGTTCCAACGCTTGGGCCTGCCGCGGCGACTACATCGGCGGCGACATCGTGTTGGCTGAGCCCCAACCTTTTAACACTCCAGTAACGGGGCGGCACACCTTCGTTCGCTACATCAACCAGGCGGCCTTCCAGAAGGTGGCGGAAGTCCCCGCCACGGGCGTGGCCTTTCGCCCAGGCAACGCAGCCAACGGCCTGGTGCGCGGTCCCGGCCGCTGGAATGTGGACTTCTCGCTTTCCAAGAACTTCACATTCACCGAAGCAGTCGGTCTGCAAATTCGCGCCGACGCGTTCAACTTCTTCAATCACGTCAATCTAAGCGGTATTAACGGCAACGTTGAGAGCTCTGACTTCGGCGTGATCGATTCAGCGGATCCGATGCGCACCATGCAGGTGGGCGCACGCATCACGTTCTAACTTGTACTCAACGAAAAAGGGCAGGGTCCGGGACAGGACCCTGCCCCATCTCGAATTAGGCCTCAAGAAGGCGTAATCAGTTACGAACCGTACCGAACCGTGTCGCGCGATTCAAAAGTGTTTAGACGCTAAAGAGTTAGACGGTTATAATCCTACCGGACGTACAGCTCGGAGTAGATGGAGAGGATGAGAGTACAGCACTTCTTCGCGATCGTCTTCGCGGCAGCAGCATTGCCGCTTTCAGGAGCTGACCAAACGGCTGCGGTTGTTGAGCAGTACTGCCAGGCGTGCCACAACGCAACCGTCGCGACACGGGGGCTGTCCTTCACCGACCTCGATCCAGCGGCGCCCGCGAAAAACCCCGAGGCCTGGGAAGGCATCGTAAAGAAGCTGAGCTATCGGCACATGCCGCCGGTCGGCATGCCCCGTCCAGACGAAGCCACCTATGAAGCCGTGGTGCATGAAATCGCCGGTTCGCTGGACGCCGCCGCCGAGGCCCATCCAAATCCGGGCCGCACAGCAACCTTTCGACGCCTCAACCGTACCGAGTATCGCAACGTAATTCGAGATTTGCTCGACTTGGACGTCGACGTTTCCTCGCTATTGCCGCGCGACGAAAGCAGCAACGGTTTCGACAACATTACCGTGGGCGAATTATCGCCGATGTTAATGGAGGGTTATCTCAACGCAGCGCACAAGATTAGTCGTCTGGCGGTAGGCGGCCCGCTGCGCGACGTTGACGGCGAGTTGATTCTCATTCCTCCCGATCTTACCCAGGAGCAACACGCCCCTGGTCTGCCGTTCGGCACCCGCGGCGGCGCCTCGGTTAGCCACAATTTTCCCTTAGACGGCCAGTACGAAATTCGTATGACGCTTTCCCGCGATCGCGATGAACAGGTCGAGGGGCTGCGCGGAGAATTTACGGCCGAGCTTGCTTTGGACGGTAAGAGGATTGGGCTGTTTCCGCTCAAGCCTGCCGAGGACCGCAACCATAGCCAGGTCGACAAGCATCTATTTGTCCGGGTTCCGGTGACGGCCGGCCCCCACGAGATCAGCGCCACGTTCTTGAAAAAGAGCGCCGCTTTGTTGGAGACCGAACGACAGCCTTATTTGGCGCGCTTTAATATGGATCGCCATCCGCGAGCGCAGCCTGCTGTCTATTCGATCGGCATCACGGGACCTTACGAAGCGTCCGGGCCGGGGGACACCCCGAGCCGAGAGAGGATTTTTACCTGCCAACCTTCGCAGGCCTCAGAGGAAACCGCTTGCGCCAAGCAGATAATTTCGCAACTGGCGCGGCGCGGTTATCGTCGTCCTGTAACCGCATCCGACACGGATCAGCTGATGAGCTTCTATGAACAAGGCCGGCAAGAGCGCGGCTTTGAGGGCGGCATCGAAATGGCGCTGAGGGCGCTGCTGGCTAGTCCTGAATTTTTATTTCGTATTGAACGTGATCCTGCCGGCGTGGAGCCCAAATCCGCATACCGAGTTTCGGACCTCGCTCTCGCCTCGCGCCTATCGTTTTTCCTGTGGAGCAGCATCCCGGATGACGAGTTGTTGGACCTCGCCGAGAGCGGCCGGTTGCGCGAGCCAGAGATTCTCGAGAAACAGGTTCGGCGCATGATTGCCGACTCTCGATCGCAATCTCTTATCGATAGCTTCGCTGGCCAATGGCTGTACCTTAGGAACCTGGACTCGGTAAACCCGGACCGCCGGATTTATCCCGATTTTGACGAGAATTTGCGTCAGGCGTTCCGCCGCGAGACCGAGTTGTTGTTCGAGACGATTGTTCGCGAAGACCGTCCGTTGGTGGAATTAATCGGGGCGGACTATACGTTCCTGAATGAACGTTTGGCCAAGCATTACGGCATCCCCTATGTCTATGGAAGTCAGTTCCGGCGGGTGCAGCTTCCTCCAGAAAGCCATCGCGGCGGACTGCTGACGCAAGCAAGCGTTCTATCCGTGACCTCCTATGCCAACCGCACGTCGCCCGTCGTGCGAGGCAAATGGATCCTGACGAACATCATGGGGACGCCGCCGCCGCCTCCTCCTCCCGATGTTCCGCCGCTGAAGGAGAAGAGCCCATCCGGCAAGAAACTGTCGGGCAGGGAACTGCTCGCTGAGCATCGCGCGAATCCGCTCTGCGCGAGTTGCCACAACACGTTGGATCCGATCGGCTTCGCCCTAGAGAACTATGACGCCATTGGCCGCTGGCGTGACCGCGATGACGGCGTTGCCGTCGATGCTTCTGGAGTCCTTCCTAGCGGGAGGTCTTTCGATGGCCCCGAAGGTTTCCGCCAGGCCTTGTTGGCGCGACCCGAATTATTTGTCGCCACTGCGAGCGAGAAGATGCTGACTTATGCGCTCGGTCGTGGACTTGAATACTACGATATGCCGGCTATCCGTGATATTGTCAGCCACGCAGCCGAAGACGATTTCCGGTTTTCGGCTCTTGTGCTGGGCATCGTGGAGAGCACGCCGTTTCAGATGAGGATGTCACAATGATCATCACCAAGAAAGCACTATCTCGCCGCACGTTGCTGCGCGGCGCCGCCGGGGCTGCCGTGTCCTTGCCGCTGCTCGACGCCATGTTGCCCTCGATGACGGCATTGGCAAAGACGCCTGCAGCCGCTCCGCCGCGGTTGGGTTACGTCTACATACCGATGGGTTCCAACATAGCGGAGTGGACGCCGGCGGGCGGCGCGGGGCCGCTCCAGAAGCTGTCGCCGACGTTGGGCTCGCTGGAGCCTTTCAAGGATCGGCTGACCGTGGTGACGAATCTGGAGAATAAGAACG
>CAZYOX010000382.1:0-4114 GCA_964649285.1 uncultured Bryobacterales bacterium
GCCAGATCGCCGGCAAGCCTTGCGCCGGCGCCTGGATCGCTTATGGCCTAGGCTCGATGAATCGCGATCTGCCCACATTCGTGGTGATGAACGCCACGCACTCGCACCCGAAAGCCAACGTACAGGCCATCTCCGCTCGTCTTTGGAGCGCCGGTTTCCTCTCGGCCAAGTACTCCGGCGTCGCCCTGCGAGCGGGCGCCGATCCGGTGCTGTACATCAACAATCCCGATGGCGTCCCGGCGCCCGTGCGGCGCCGCATGTTGGACGCCGTTTCTAAGCTGAATCAAATCGAACACGAGAAGATCGCCGATCCGGAGACATTGGCTCGCATCGAGCAATACGAGATGGCGTTCCGCATGCAAGCGTCCGTGCCCGAGTTGACGGATCTATCCGGCGAGCCCGAAAGCGTCTACAAGCTCTACGGCGAAGACGCGCGTAAGCCGGCGACAATGGCCTATAGCTGCCTGATGGCTCGCCGTCTGCTAGAGCGCGACGTGCGTTTCGTACAGATTTATCAACGCGGTTGGGACGTCCACGGCGACCTGCCCGAAGTGTTGCCCAGCCAGTGCCGCGACGCCGATCAAGCAGTCTCCGCGATGGTGCAAGACCTCAAGCAGCGCGGCATGTTGGAGGATACGCTCGTCATCTGCGGCGGCGAGTTTGGCCGGACGATTTACTGTCAAGGCAAGATGACCGCCGAAACCTATGGCCGAGACCATCACCCTCGATGCTTCTCGCTATGGATGGCCGGCGGAGGCATTAAGGGTGGCGTCGTTCATGGCGAAACGGACGACTTTTCATACAACATCGTGCGTGATCCGGTCCACGTGCGCGACTTCCAAGCCACCATCCTGCACCTGTTCGGCATCGATCATGAACGTCTGACGTTCCCTTATCAGGGATTGGATCAGAAGCTGACGGGCGTCGAACCGGCCCGCGTCGTTAGCGAAATCCTCGCTTAGCCTACGTCAAGTAGGTGTAGTCGTCGAGCACCAGCGAGGCCGTGGACATCACCTCGCGTTCATCGTCGGCGCTGATGAGCCCTTCTTCCCGGCGCGTGGACAAAGCGAGATCCAAGGCGTCTCGCAATTCGTCGGTCACGTGTCCCATGTAGGTGAGCACCTCGCGTACCGAGTCGCCGCGCTGCAAATCTTCCGTCGAAACTTGGCCGTCTTTGCCCACCGTCACGCTCACCTCGGCGACTTCGCCGAACAGATTGTGCACGTCGCCCAGGGTTTCCTGGTAAGCGCCGATCAGCAATATGCCCAAGTAGTAAGGCTCACCCTCGCGCATCGGGTGCAATTCTAGAGATTCCTTCACGTCGCGGATGTCGACGAACTTATCGACGGCGCCGTCCGAATCGCAAGTGATGTCGCAAAGGATGCCCCGTTCGCCCGGAATCTCGCCCAAGCGATGGATCGGCATGATCGGGAATAACTGATCGAAGGCCCAGAAATCGGGCAGCGACTGGAACATCGAAAAATTGCAGACGTACTTCGACGCCAGCAGCCGATCCAGATCTTCGAACTCCTCGCCGCGTTGCTTGACCGTCTTTGAGAATTTAACGGCCTGCCGGCAAATGTACCAGAACAACCATTCGCCCTTGGCCCGATCGACCAGAGTCAGATATCCCAGCTCGAACAGCTTGTTGAGGTCTTCACGATCCTGCAGCGCGTCGTGATAATATTCGCGGAAATTCTTGGCGTTGATCTCCCGGGCGATGTCCGTCAACTCGACGATCGGTTGCGCTTCAGAGGTCATCGTGTCCAGGTCGTAGCTGGATTCCATCCCCGGACGGATTACCTTCTTAACGTCCGTCACGAGCATGGCGTGGTGCGCCACCATGGCCCGGCCTGCTTCGTTGACGACCTTCGGGCAAGGCACGTTCTCGCTTTCGCAAACGTCCTTGAGCGTGTAAACGACGTCGTTGGCGAACTCCTGTACCGTGTAGTTCACCGAAAACTCCGACGACGTCTTCGAGCCGTCATAGTCGACGCCCATGCCGCCGCCGACGTTCAGATACTCCACGTCGAAGCCCATCTGCCGCACCTTCGAGTAGGTCCGCGCGGCTTCCTTGAAAGCCCTCTTCGCGCGGCGGATGTCGGTGATCTGCGATCCGATGTGGAAATGCAGCATTTTGAGCGCGGACGATTGGCCGCGCTCCTTCAGCAACTCCAGCGTGCGCACCAGCATTAGCGCGCTCATGCCGAACTTGGCGAACTCGCCGCCCGACTCTTCCCACTTGCCGCTGCCGCGCGAATACAGTTTCACGCGAACGCCGAGCTTGGCGGTGACGCCCAACTTCGAGGCGAGATCCAACGCCTCAACCATCTCCGCCGGATCTTCCACGACGATCAGCACCCGCTTGCCCAGTTTCTCGGCGAGCAGAGCCAGCCGCAGAAACAACGAGTCCTTCATGCCGTTGCAAACGATCAGCGCCCGATCGCTCAGGGGCATGCCCAAAGCCACCAGCAACTCGCCCTTGCTGCCGACTTCCAGACCGTAGTCGTAGCGGCGTCCTGCTTCGACGAGGCGCCTCACAACTTCGACTTTCTGATTGACCTTGATCGGATAAAGTCCAAGGTGCCGTTCCGGATATTCAAACTCCTTGATTGCAGCGCGAAACGCCCGATGAATCAGCGCCAGCCGATCATCGAGTATCTGCGGGAACCGCAACAAGAAGGGAGTGGCATTGCGCTCCTCGACCAGCTGTTGAACGATGGCGAACAGATCCGCGCTCTGTTCGGGAATCCGCAGCGGAGATACGGCTAGATTTCCAGCCTCCGACACAAAAAAATAATCGGAGCCCCAGTTCTCCACGCCGTAGACGTCGCTCGGCCGTCCCGATGCCATCAACTGCCCGCGGGTTATCGAGGAGACGTCGTTTGACGTCGAAGCCATACCCTTCCTCCTTACGTCACTTGCGTAAGTCTCAGCTTAGCGCTGAACGCGGCCGGAGCCGCCGCCCTTCATGAGCCCTTCGACGTCCGCCTTCGAAACGCGGTTGTAATCGCCCGCAATCGAGTGCTTCAAGCAGGACGCCGCTACGGCAAACTCCAAGGCCGACTGCTTGTCTTCGGGATAAAGATGTAAACCGCCCAGCAGTCCGCCCGAGAACGAATCGCCGCCGCCGACGCGGTCAACGATATTCGTGATCTGGTACTTTTTCGACAAGTAGAACTTCTTGCCGTCATGCAAACAGGCCGACCAACCGTTGTGCGAAGCGCTGACGGATTCGCGCAACGTGATCGCCTGCATCTGCAAGTTCGGGAACTCTTTGAGCATCTTCTCGGCGAGAGCTTCGTACTTCGTCGTGTCCAACTCGCCCGAATGGACATCGACGTCCACCGAAACGCCCAATGACTCCTGGCAATCTTCTTCATTGGCGATGCCGACGTCGACGAACTTCACCAGTTCGCGCATTACTTCGTGCGCGGTCTTGCCGTACTTCCAGAGCTTCTTGCGGTAGTTGTAGTCGCACGATACCGTCAGGCCTTTCTCCTTGGCCTTCTGTACCGCCTCCATCGACAAGTCCGCGGCGCCTTGGCTGATCGCTGGCGTGATGCCAGTGATGTGGAACCATGTCGCGCCGTCGAAGATCGCGTCCCAGTCGAAGTCGCCCGGCTTGGCCAGCGCGATTGACGAATCCGCGCGGTCATAGATGACCTTCGAAGCGCGCTGATTCGCGCCCGTCTCCAAGTAGTAAATGCCCAAGCGTCCGCCCTTGGTGCGCAGCACTTTGCTGACGTCGACGCCAAAGCCCCGCAACTCGCGCAAACAGGCGTCCACAATATCATGATTCGCCGGCAACGCCGTCACGAACGACGACGCGATGCCGTAGTTCGAAGTCGACACGGCGACGTTCGCCTCGCCGCCGCCGAACGTCGCCACAAACTGGGGCGACTGCAGCGGACGCTCAAAGCCTGGCGGCGCCAGCCGCAGCATGATTTCACCGAAAGTTACGATCCTTGCCATCTGCCTCTTGCTGCTCTTTTCGAGCCTGTTGGCTCAATTCACGAGGATATCAAGAAGCTGCCGCTCTCGTAGCGTTCGTCGCATGCGTTCCCGCTGCTAAACGGGCTGCAGTTTCAAAAAAAGTTCTTCGTCATTCAAC
>CAZYOX010000383.1:0-4105 GCA_964649285.1 uncultured Bryobacterales bacterium
AGCTTGAAGAAGTAGTTCTCTTCCGTGAGTTCCACGACCTTGGATGGGTCGAGCGCGGCCGCTTCTTCTTCCGTGATGAAGGCTTCGTCGGTGACGGAATACTTGCCGGTGTAGGAGGCCTTGTAGATCGCGCCGGCGTCCTTGCACATGCGGAAGATCTTCTGGACGGCGGCGGCGTGCTTGGGGTCGGTGGTACGGCGATAGAAGTCGTAGTCGACATTGAGATCGTCCCACTCGGAGCGGAAGGCGGCGGAGACGCGATCGGTGAACTCTTGGGGCGTCCAACCAGCGGCTTGGGCGGACTGCTCGACCTTTTGGCCGTGCTCGTCGGTGCCGGTAGTGAGGAAGGCCTCATCGCCCATCATCCGCCGGAATTTCTTAACGGTATCGGAGACTAGCGTCGTATAGGCATGGCCGATGTGCGGCGTCGCATTGACGTAGTAGATGGGCGTGGTGAGGTAATACTTCATCGAACTGTTAGTGAGCGGCGTTCGTCGCGGCGGCGATCACGTCTTTGAGAGGCACGCCTTTTTCGAGGGCGAGCTTTTTGCAGTCCTCGTACTCGGGCGTGACGGTTTTGACGGTGCCGTTTTGCGTAGCGATTTTTAGGCGGACTTCGCCGTAAGGCGTCGTGACGGTCTTCCATTCTCGGTCGAGGACGCGGCGTTGGGCCGCGTACATGCGCAGACCGAGGGTAGTGGTTTCGGCGAAGACCAGGTCGGCGAGTTTCTCGCGGTTTTCGAGCGAAGACAGGACCGAGAGAGTGAAGCCGGGGCGGTCTTTCTTCATGAAGACAGGCGTCAGAGTGACGTCGAGAGCGCCGGCGTCGAGCAGGCGGTCGCGGGCGTAGCCGGCGATCTGCGGGTTCATGTCGTCGATGTTGGCTTCGATGACCCAGACCTCGGTGGATTCGGTTGCGGCGGCGGCTTCGCCGATGAGCACGCGCAATAGGTTGGCGCGGTCCTTGAAGTCGTTATCTCCGGCGCCGTAGCCGATGGAAGAGACGGCCATGGCTGGCATGGAGCCGAAGCTTTGCGCCATTGTGACGGCGACGGCGGCGCCGGTGGGCGTGGTGAGCTCCATGGCCGGGCCGTCGACGTAGGTGGGGACGCCGGCCAGCAAGCGCGCGGTGGCGGGGGCGGGTACAGGCATGACGCCGTGAGCAGCCTTGACTGTGCCGGAGCCGATGTTGATGGGCGAGCAGACGACGCCGTCGATTCCCAAGTGGTGGAAGCCGATGGCGGCGCCGACGATGTCGACGATGGCGTCGAGCGCGCCGACTTCGTGGAAGTGAACTTTCTCGATGTCGACGCCGTGGATGGCGGCTTCGGCTTCGCCGAGGCGGCGGAAGATGCGGATGGCGGTCTGCTTGATGAGATCGTCGAGCGCGCTCTCGTTGATGATTTTCTCGATGGTGGTCAACGAGCGGTGATGATGGTCATGACCGACGGCGACTTTGAAATCCGTGCCGGAGATGCCTTTGCGTTTGCAAGGCTCGGCTGAGAGGGTCACCTCTTTGAGGCCGAGCTTAGCGATCTCGGAATTGAGGGTCTCAAAGGGAAGACCGGCGTCGAGCAAAGCGCCGACGAGCATGTCTCCGGCGATGCCGGAGAAGCAATCAAGATAAGCAACCTTCACGGGAATACCTGGAGTCAACCATTGTCGCGCAGACCGATGACGGCGAGCATGCGTCCGGAGTCGGCGGAACGGCGATAGGAGTAGAACCAGTCTTCGCGCGTGTAGGTGCAGAGATTGGCGCAGTGTATGGCTCTGCCGGGAACGCCGGCGTCTTGGAGTTGCAATCGGTTGGCGGCGACCAGGTCGAGGAACGGCCGCGGTTTGCCTTGGACCTCGAGGATGACTTCGGGCGGGAATTGTTCCGCGACTTCCGGGCCGACTTCGTAGTGCTCGGAGCCGATGCAGGGGCCGATGAGCGCTTCCAGCTGGTTGGCTTGCGTGCCGAAGTCTTCGGCCATGCGTTCGACGGCGAGCGCGGCGATATTGGCGGCCGAACCCCGCCAGCCGGCGTGTACAGCGGCCACGGCACGGTTTTGGCGGTCGAGCAGCAGCAGCGGAAGGCAGTCGGCGGTGCGGATGCCGAGCAACTCCAAGGGCTGGTCGGTGACGAGACCGTCGCCCTCGGCGGTGTCCGTCGCTTCGAAGGCGGCGCGAACGACGTCGGAGTGGATTTGCTTGAGCGTGCAGAGCTCAAAACCGGGAGCCCCAAGACGCTGGGGCGCATCGGCAGGGGCGGGCCGCTGGAAGTCGCCGGCAAGCCGCGTGGAAAAACCGTGGACAAGCCAGGGCAGCTCTTGCCAAGCCGACCAATGCAACACTCCCGCTTTGTCTAGATCCCATGACATGACTGACTCCAGCTTAACCGCCGGGTAGATACATCAAAACTGAAACGGTTGCCGGTTTTCAAGCATCCAATCGACACGAGGAGACAAGGAAATGCTAAGACGCAACGTGATTTCGGCGATGGCATTGGCAGTCGCTTCGCTGCCATTAATGGCTGCGCCCGCCGCTGGTCAGGATTTGTCGAGGGTCGAGCAGCAAGTTCGTCGCGAACTGGTGATGCTGCCCTTTTACAGCGTGTTCGACAACATGAGCTTCCGAGTGGATGGTTCCAAGGTGACGCTCATGGGCAAGGTCGTACGCCCCGTGCTAAAGAGCGACGCCGAGAAGGCCGTGGCGAACATTGAGGGCATCAGCGAAGTCGACAACCAAATTGAGGTTCTGCCGGTTTCGTCTCACGATGACCAGATTCGCATGGCGGCTTATCGCGCGATCTACGGACACTCAACGATGAACCGCTATCAGGTTATGGCTGTCCCGCCGATTCACATCATTGTGGAGAACGGCAACATCGACCTCGAAGGCGTAGTCGCGACCGAGGGCGAGAAGAACATTGCAGGAATTCAGGCCCAGGGAGTGGACGGCGCTTTTAAGGTGACGAACAACCTGCAGGTCGAGAGGTGAGTTAACCAACCAACAACCGTAGCTGCCCTAGGGCCGATCGCGAAACCAGCGGTCGGCCCTTTGCTGCGTGCGATGCACTACGGTACCACCGGCCAGCGCCTTTCAAGGGACCGCAAGACGGTCTTCAGGAGCTTTGCCCCCTTCGCGACTGAATCATCGCCTCCGAGGCGATTGAAGTTTGTTACGACGGTCTTGGTTGACTTCGCAATCGTAGACTCGTTGAGCGTTTTCTCCTCGATATCTAAAAGGTGCTGCTGCGTTAATTGGCTCACCTCGAAGTGGCTGCAGGCCGCCACCATGGCAACATACGGCCGTATGTTTCGAATCTCGAGACTCGTCAACTCTTGCTGGTTGAGGAAGATTCCAACCTGGCGCATGATGCGAATACAGCCCAGATAGAGCTTAAGTGGGATCGCTGCCCCAAAGACTAAGTCATACTTGTCTTCCGACCAATAGTCTCCCGGCCGGGCTCTCGCCTGATCGGGACGCATGAGCAATAGGGTGACAACGGCCTGGACCAGCTCGGTGGTGGACACTATCTTGCCAACTGGCTTCTCTTCATCCTTGTAGAAACCCTTCTTGCGATCGTAGAAAAGGTCGTAACTGCGAAAGAGCTCGTCAATTTGACGTTGCTTTTCGTCCATGGCCCGGAGCGATTGCGCCGGCATGTTGTTCTGGTTGTTAGTCGCCAAGACGATGGCGTCATACGCTTCAGCGTTTGTCGCGCGGATGATTCTGACGAGTATCTCTCGCTCGTCATCTTGCGAACCACCTTCGGAGAAGTACCTGAAGATGGCCCTAGATGTCTGTTGACCGTTAACGATCTGAGGATCCTGTAGCACCAGCCGCTTCTTGCCTGCTGTCCCGATCGTCTGGGCGATGATCGTCACTCCGTTGTTCAACAACCAAAAGTTGGGTCCGTCTACTCGTTCAAGGCTCCCAGCAATGGAGCGATTCACTTTGAGGTTCGCGCCAAGCCAGCCGCGGACGTTCATGTCAAACAGCTGCCGCTGCAGCTGACCTGACTCGTCCGCCAAGAAAGCATGAAAAGCAGGGAGTGTTGCGAGCCTTGTACAAACCGGGCGGATGGGTAACAGGTTGGACCGGGCGGATAGGTAACACC
>CAZYOX010000384.1:0-4089 GCA_964649285.1 uncultured Bryobacterales bacterium
AGAGCAACGCCGACGAGCGTCCCGACAGCCGATAGCGGCCCATGAGGCGCAAGCGGCGGCGAACCGACGAAAAGAGGAACGCCGACGAGCCCCCCGACAGCCGATAGCGGCTCCGTGGAACCGCGGCTACCGGTTGACCTGTATCGAACTCCACCTTCCACAGCGCTTCCTTCAAGGCAAGCGGCAAATGGAAGTTCTCTGGCCTGTGCGAGGTATTCACCAGGTAGAGCAGCGGCTGCTCGTCCTGCGCGCCGGGACCGATCAGCACGGCCAGATGCCTGTGATGGCTTTCGGACCAACGATCGGCGGCAATCTGACGTCCCGCGGCGTTATACCAAGCGATATCGAGCCAGCTAGATCCCGGCGCAGCAGTGCCTGTGTAGAAGGCATGCCGGCGCAGCGCCGAATAACTCTTGCGGATGCGAATAAGCCGGCGGACGAATTCCAGCAATTCGGCGTTCTCGGTGGCCAGGTCCCAGTCGATCCAGCTGACTTCGTTGTCCTGGCAGTAGGCATTGTTGTTGCCGTTTTGCGTACGGCCCAGTTCATCGCCGGCCGCCAGCATCGGCGTGCCCGCCGAAAGAAACAAAGATCCCAGCAGATTCTTCTGTTGCCGCAAGCGAACCGCGTTAATCTGCGCATTGGCCGTCGGTCCCTCGACGCCGTAGTTCGCGCTGTTGTTGTGGTTGTCGCCGTCGCGATTCTCTTCCCCGTTCGCCAAGTTGTGCTTGTGCTCGTAGCTGACTAAGTCCCTGAGAGTAAAGCCGTCGTGAGACACGACGAAATTCACGCTGGCGCTCGGATGACGGTTGTGGTGTTGGTAAAGGTCCGCGCTGCCGGCCAAGCGCGTGGCGAATGATGCCAACCGATGCGGATCGCCTCGCCAAAAGCTGCGTAAGTCGTCGCGGTACCTGCCATTCCACTCGGCCCAGCCCGTCGGATAACCCCCTACTCGATAGCCGCCCGGACCGAGATCCCAGGGTTCGGCGATCAGCTTGACTTGCGACAACACGGGGTCTTGATGCACGGCGTCAAAGAAGCCGCTGCCCGGATCGAACTCGTCGCTCTCGCGGCCCAAGATTGAGGCCAGGTCAAAACGGAAACCATCGACATGCATCTGCTCTACCCAATAGCGCAAGGAGTCGACGATCATCTTCAGGACGAAGGGGTTGCGGGTGTCTAACGTATTGCCTGTTCCGCTGTAGTTGATGTACAACTCGCGGTCGGCGGGGTTGAGCCGGTAGTAAGCCGCGTTCGCCAGTCCCCGCCAACTTAACGTGGGTCCGCGTTCGCTGCCTTCGCACGTGTGATTGTAGACGACGTCGAGCAGCACTTCGATCCCGGCGGCATGCAGGCTGCGGACCATCTCCTTAAATTCGCGCGTGGGGCCCTCTGGCGACTGATCGTGGGAATAGGTCGGCTCAGGGGCGAAGAAACTCAGCGTGTTGTAACCCCAATAGTTGTGCAGGCCCAGCTTGGCAAGACGTCGCTCGGGCATGAAGTGATGCACCGGCAGCAACTCGATTGCCGTGATCCCCAACTCCTGCAGATAGCGAATGATCGGTTCTGACCCCAAACCGGCGTACGTTCCCCGCAACTTCGAGGGAACGTCCGGATGGCGCATCGTCAATCCCTTCACATGCGCCTCGTAGATGATCGTCTCGGTCCAGGGGATCGACGGCCGCTGATCGCCGCGCCAGTTGAATTCTCCGTCCGCTACCGCTGCTAACGGAACGAAAGCCGCGTTATCCCGCGTATCCAGTTGCCTGGTTGCGTCCGGCGTCTTCGGTAAACCGTCCACCGCCGGGAAGCCGAAGAGCGAGTCGTCCCACTCCGCGGTCCGGCCGATGTCTCGTGCGTAGGGATCGAGCAGTACCTTCGCCGGGTTGAAACGGTGTCCGGCGACAGGATCGAATGGCCCGTGGACGCGATAGCCGTACAACTGGCCCTCGTTCAGGTTGGGGAAATACCCGTGCCACACGTGTCCGGTTCGCGCCGGCAAGTCGATCCTCATCGACTCGGACTTGTCCGCGGCGCTCGAAAAAAGGCAAAGCTCGACCCGTTCGGCGTCCGGCGCGAAGAGCGCGAAATTGACGCCATTGTCATCGCGGCTCGCGCCAAGGGGGTCGGGTCTTCCCGGCTGGGGTTGCGGCACGCTGGTCATGATCCTAATGAAGGCCGTTGCTGGCGTCGCGGCCGCGGGGCAGTTCTCGGAGCCGCTAAATTAAGATCCGGAGTTGCGGCCGGCGACCGTACTTATGAGAAAGATTGTCGCAGCATTAGCGTTCATTGCGCTTATCGGCTACGGAAGTCATTTGTTCCGGCAGCTGACGGAGCTGGACCAACGCCTCTCTTCCGCCGAACAGGCCAACAAGAATCTTGAGGAAGCGGTGCGGGCGGCGCGGCAGCAGGCCGAGCAAAGCCTTGATGCAATCGAGGCTGCCGAACAGTTACAGCGCCGAACCCGGCAAGAAACCGCCGCCGAGGCTGACCGCGCCGAGCAGGCCGAGCGGGATCGCACCGTGGCAGAAGCAGCCCAACAACGGGCGCTCGAAACTATCGACGCCTCCCATGCGGCAGTGGAAGAAACGGCCGCCGCGGCCGAGCGCCAACGCCGCGAGCGCCGTGAAGAATGGCAACGCCTCGGGTCGGCGCTTCGCAAGATTGCACCAACCGAGACCGGCGCCTCTAGCCACCGGGTCAACCTCGCGGGCCTACGCCTGGGCAGCGACGGCAAGTTCGACGGCAAGTCGCGCGAAACCCTCAGTCGGCTGGCCGGCGCGTTGTTGGCCAACTACGGGTATGCGGCCCGCCTGAGCGGGAGTGCGGCTCCAGCACTACGCGACTACCTAGTGACCGCGGGGGTTCCCGCCGATTCGCTCTCGCTACAGGAAGTCGAGGGCGCGACCCGGCTGGAACTGCTTGAAACCGTTCTATTCAGCTCTGATCGGGGTACTCCACGCTGACCAGAAACAGTCCGACCGCGGGCGCAGTGGGGCCGGCGGCGCTGCGGTCGCGCGCCTCCAGGATCGCCGGAATCGAGTCGGCGGCAATATTCCCTCGGCCGACCTCCAGCAGCGTTCCCGCGACGTTGCGGACCATGTTGTACAAGAATCCAGAACCACGGACACGATAAATCAGCAGCGGGCCGAGACGCTCCAGCCGCGATGAGTAAATCGTCCTAACGGTCGAGAGCAGATCCGCGCCATTGTTGGTGGCCATGGAACGGAAATCGTGTTCGCCCTCAAACAGCGGCGCCGCCCGAATCATCGCCGCCTCATCGAGTGGGTAGGGGTGGTGCCAAACGAAGCGCCGCTCGAATGGCGGGCAAACTTCGTCGCGCCGCCAGCGGTATTCGTAGGTCTTGGCTACGGCGGAATGCCGGGCATGGAATTCAGGGCCGACTTCGACAACGTCAAGGATGCGGATCGCCGGGGGCAACCGGCGGTTCAGCGCCTTCTGCAAGTTTTTCAGTGGGATACGATTCTCCAACTTGAACGAAGCGACCTGCCCCAGTGCATGGACCCCCGCGTCGGTCCGCCCGGATCCCTGGATTCGAACGGGTTTTTCTTCAATCTCAAGCAAGGCTCTCTCGATCTCGGCTTGGATCGTGCGCTGATTCGGCTGCACTTGCCAGCCGGAAAAGTCGCTGCCCTCGTAACAGATGGTGAGCTTAAGATTGCGCATCGGGCCGCTAGCCCTTTATTGTCAAGGATACGGCCGCTATCGCGGCGCAACGGCAACCAGGCTTCGTCGTAACCCGCGCCCCTGCGCGCACGCCTTTTCCTGTTTGCGGCCCCAGTTCCTTAGCGCCGGAATCGCAGTCCGCCCAACCTCATAGATCGAGCAACGATGAAAACCAAGCAGCTCTTGTCCTTCCTCCTGGCAGCGATTCTGTTGGGCCAACCCTTTGGTCTGTCCGCTCAAGACATGCGCGGTAGACGACCTGACTACTCGACCGGACCTGATGCGTTTCCCAATTTCCTGAACGTCTTCAAGGTTCCTGACGTGCCGGAAATCTCCTTGGCGAACTCGGGACGGCTCGACGAATTGCTGCGCCAAGACACGCTCTATCTCTCGCGCGACGAT
>CAZYOX010000385.1:0-4089 GCA_964649285.1 uncultured Bryobacterales bacterium
CTTCTGCTGCCATTTAGCCCAGCGGGTGCGCTTTTGCTTGTCGGCTCGAATGGCTTTGACAATCGACTGGTGTAGCTCCTGGCTCAGCTCGATGCCGTAGCGCTCCATGGCCCGGCGTCTGGCATGGATATGGTTGTTGGCGCGCTTTGATCGTCGGAATTTCGGCATGGCTGGTTTCAATCCCAATTGAATGTAAAGAGATAATCCCGTTTGTGGCAGACCGCCACCTCCGGTGTCTGGCAAACATCGCAGGTGTCAACGTGCATGGTCACCACCAGCTCAGTCAGCTCGGCCTCGCCCAGCTCGCCGAACTTGCGGCCGCAGTCATGGCAGACCCAGGTGGCTCCCTCCCAGCGGTGTTCGTAGATATTCATAATCCCATCACTCCTAAGTAGATCGTGGTAATAACCGCCAGCAGCAGGAGCCAGCCCATGGTGTGATCGCGCTTGGTCTCCGGGTCGGACTCGAGCAGGGCGCGGCGTAATTCCGGGCTCAGGCCTTGGAGCGTGCCCAGGGCGTAGGCTAGCCAGAGGATGATGACGGCCCAGAAGATTACCACGGCCAGATCCTCCGCCAGATAGGTAGCCAGAGGGGTTCAACGGTGGTTTCGGCCGCTTGAGGGGCCTTCTGGCGGCTTAGTTTTTCGGCCTGGACGTAAAGGACACGCGGTGGGGTGGTGCGTCGGTAGTGCTCGTAGCGATTGTGGCGCTTCATTAGGTCGCGGATAAACGGCTCGAACTCCCGCTGGACAAGCTGGTGAGCGGTCAGGCGGTAGAGCTCGATACCTTGCGCCCGGCACAATTCGACTTTTCGACGATCCCGCTCCAGCTGGTTTTCAAAGTCATCGGGTTTTCGATGGAAGAACTTGACGGGGCGGCCGTGTTGAATTCCGGAGATCTCCACTATGGTGCGGAAGTCCTCGAGGTAGATATCGCCCTCCAGATTATCTAGGTCGAAGCCGAACCGCTTGGCTTGGGCGATCTGGTAGGCCTTGGCGCCCTTGCGAGTCGTTGGCCGGATATTGTGGTGCTGTCGCACGTCGGGCAGGTAGTGGCGCAGGAGGCCACGAGCCACGGCTTCGGTTTTACTCAGTCGTCCCATTGGCCTCCCTTCTCACCTGCACATCGACCTTAGCTAGCCGGGTTTCACAATCGTCAAAGGCGATATCGATGAAGGTGTTGCCTTCTTGGGGTTCGCTCTTGGGGATGACGGTCACCAGTTCATCGAGCCCGAGCTTGGTGACGATCTGTTGGGCGTAGTCCACCCCGCCAGCTGACCAGACGAACACCTCATCGCCGTTGGTGGCAAACCAGCGCAACACCTGGATGAGGTCGTAGTCAGGCACTTGGTCGAACTTGGGGTTATGGACGGTGCAATACGGCTTGGGACACGTCTCATCACACAGCGGCGCTCGCCGGCGGATCTTCCAGAGGGTGTCATCGATGTCAAACGCTACTCGCATCGCCCCTCCTTCAGCTCCAGCCACAACAGGGCGGCGGCTTCGGCGGGGTTGCGGTTTACGGCATTCTCAACGAAATCGTTTTTCTCCTCGATGTGATAGTCAGTTCTGTAAGCAACTCGGTACTTGTGATTTCTAGTCATTCGCCCTCCCCATACACCCGTGGCAACCGCTCCCGACCCAGCACATCCGCCACCAGATCCATCACGGCGTCGTGCACCACTGCCCCGGCATAGGCCAGTGTCCGCTTCGCCCGCTGGATGTCGGCCGGCTTAGGCTCGATGCCGACTGCCCGCAGGTCGTAGAGGTGGCTATGGATGACCCAGTCGGTGTGTCGGAACTCGTTTTGGAGCTGGTTCGAGGCAAGTTGGTTGATGGCGTGTTGGTTATTCATTAGACTCCTGACTATCAGGTATATAAAATGTATCCTTCACATTCTCAGCGAAATGGATACATGCTTGGGTGTAGGCCTCGTCGCTGTCGTAGTCGCCTCTTGCTGGTGGTAGCCAGTCGCTACCGTAGATAAACGCATAGGGACTGAGATTGCGGATTGCTTGCCATACCCGTATTTCCGGGTGATCGGTCAGCACTGATATAAGGTCGTTTCTCGTCATAGTGCTTAGTCCCATAAATCCCCGTAATACTTCTTCAACAGCGTCAGGGATCGCTGGAGCTTGCGTTCACGGCGCTTGTATTCTTTCATTCGCTCGTCGATGTCTTCTATCTGCCATTCGTCATCGAGCACATCTAGGTAGAAGCCCTCGATCATCTCATCAAGTACCGCCTTCCATTCGTCGGAGCTCTGGAAATCCAAGGGGTAGCTATGGATGTTGTTGCGCAGATCCGTCAGGGAGCGATACAGCACTTCGGATAGGTGGTAGTGCAGTCCCCAGACGTCCTCGTCGGAGTAGCCTCGCCGGCCTCGCTGGATGAAGTGCTTGACCCTGCGGTAATACTCTTTGGGGTTATGGTTGCGCCATGCCCGGTAAGCTAGAAAGTCCCAACATCGTTCCCACCACCTTCTTTCAGCCATTTTCTCGTTGATGTAGGCTTCTAGGTCTTTGAATGCTTCAAATGATTGTGTGTTCTTAGTCATCATCCTCCTGGTTCATCCCCTCGACCATCTGTCGAAACGCCTCCGGGTCAATGCCGGTCTCCAGCGGCCGGGTCAGGTCGATCATCCGCCGGCGGGCGTCGGCCTTGCGCTTGGCGGCGGACAGCCGGCCCATGCGGCGGTAGTGGTTGGTGCCGTACTTGGCTTTGGTCGCCTCGCCGCCGCGGCGGGAGATGGACTCTTTGTACTCCTGGAGGGCGTCAAATTCGGTCATCTCATCTCAAAACAGCCGTCCTGGTTATATAACCGTCCAGAAAAGACGAACTGCCCTTTCACAATAGGTAATGGGTGGAAGGTAAAGAGATCCTCCCGGTCAACAACTTGCTCGAGGTAGCCAATCCCCGCACACCACGAGTTGTTTGGTCGATAGCTCACGTTTCGACTCGGCAGTCCACCAATCGACCACCACTGAGTAACACCATTGCGCCCACGGCGCTCCCAGTATTTATTCGAGTGCACATGAGCGCTAACACCGGATACTTGATGAGTTTCCAATTCTTTCTTACTGGCGTGTAGGCCAGCAGCTTCGCCGTGAGTTACGTGGAAGCCATAAAAATTGACCACCTCCCGGTATGGATAGTGGTCGATCCCGCGATCATCCAGACTCAGCGCATCGGCTAGTAGTTGGATAGGTTTCTTCCCTTTGGTTACAAATGGCAAAATCTCTGGCATGGTGTAAAGATAGCGGGTGATACGGTCCCCGTGATTTCCCCATGCGATCTTGATGATGGTGTTTGGGGAGGTTTCAGCAATCTCATCGAGGATGTTATTCATTGTCTCGATTGATTCTTCTGTTCTATTGTCGAGAGAGGGGTCTTTGAGGAAGCTGGAGAACGAGTGCATGTCGAGCAGGTCTCCTACAATCCAGAGATAGTCCGGGCGTTTATCTTTGAGGAAATGTAAAAAGGTGCGATAGGCGCTGATGTCCATCTCTGGAACATGGAGGTCTGAAATAAAGATGGTCGTCCTTATCTCGGGATTCGTCGTTCTCGGTCGCCCTTTCGACCGTTTGGGCAGGGATATTTGCATTACTATAATCCTCTAGTATTATTTATTCTCTTATATATGAAACAACCAACCATGTCAAGACTTACCCTCCTCAGCCTGCGCCTCGGCCTCATCCAGCGCCTGATCCGCCCGCGCCCGCGCTGCCTCGGTCACCCGCAGCCAGCCGGGGAGCATCACCGCCACCCCTACCCCACCGACCCACAGGCCGCCGAGCAGCACCCACAGGCCAATCCGGGCGATATCGCCGTTGCCGATCAGCCAACCGATGACGGTCATGGGCAGGCCTATCCAGACGGCTGACTTGAGGGCCAACCTGCCCGTCAGGACGATCAGGGGTTTGGAGTGCATATAGTCGAGTTGGGCGCCGGTGACGACCATCTCTCGGGCAATCTTGCGGGCAGCCTGTCGGAATTGCTCACTGTCTGGCTGGTTAGATGGCTGGGCGTCTGGCATATACCTCCTTACTCATTGTCCGGTTCGTATTTCGGCTCTAACATTGATTCATAGA
>CAZYOX010000386.1:0-4079 GCA_964649285.1 uncultured Bryobacterales bacterium
GCACCGAGGAGATCGCTGGATCGCAATCGTGCGGGTCATGCTCTACTAGCAAGGCGACATTTTGCTCTTTCCATTCGCGTCTCACGGCCGCAGGCGACTAGAATCAACCCATGACCCGTAGACAGTTCGTCGGAGGCGGCGCTTCGGCTCTCGCCGCGCTCGCAGCCGGATGTACTCCTGAAGTCCCCATCGATCCGCGGACGCACTTTGTGCTGCTCATGGGCGACGATCACGGCTGGGAAGAAACGGGCTACAACGGGCACCCCTTCGTCAAAACGCCCGTTCTCGACGAGATGGCCGCCTCGGGTCTGCGTCTCGACGGCTTCCACGCTGCTTCGCCCGTATGCTCTCCCACGCGGGGCAGCATTATGACCGGCCGCCACCCCAACCGCTACGGTACGTTCGCGCCTGGCTGGTCCATCCGCCCCGAAGAGATCACCATCGCTCAACTGCTTCGCGATGCCGGCTATGCTACCGGACACTTCGGCAAGTGGCACTTGGGAGCCGTCAAAGCTGAATCGCCCGTCAACCCCGGCGCCATGGGCTTTGACGAGTACCTCTCGCACGACAATTTCTTCGAGATGAACCCGCTGCTCTCCCGCAACGGCGCCGCACCCGAGCGCTTCGAAGGCGAGGGTTCCGAAATCATCGTCGACGAAGCCATCCGTTTCATCGATGAGCAACGGCAAGCCGGCAAGCCGAGTTTCACCGTGGTCTGGTTCGGTTCGCCGCACGAGCCCTATAGCGGTTTGCCCGCGGACCTGGCGCTCTATGACGATTTACCGGAAAGCTACCAAGACGCAACTACCACGGTCACCAGCATGCAAACCGGCGTCAACGTGCAGCGTCCATTACGGGAAGTCCTGCGTGAGCGCTACGCCGAGATCACCGCCATGGACCGCGCGATCGGCAAACTGCGACAACATCTGGCCGATACAGGCCTCCGAGAGAACACGCTCGTCTGGTATTGCGGCGACAACGGCACGCCGCTCAGCGGCCAGACTGGTCTAACCCCTTTGCTCGGCATGAAAGGGGAGATCTACGAAGGCGGTACGCGCGTCCCCGGCGTTATCGAATGGCCCACGCGCATTACCGCGGCACGCAGCTCCCGCGTCAACTCCGTCACCAGCGACATGCTGCCCACGATCTGCGATCTGGCCGGCATTTCGCTGCCCAACCGTCCGCTGGACGGCATCACGCTCAGGCCCTTGATCGACAACCAAATGAGCGAACGCCCCACGCCGATCTGCTTCTGGAACTACGACATCGTCCACGAGCAGGCCGCTGGCCTCGAACCTTACATCGACCCGAAGTTGCAAGCCGGCACGACGCCTCTAGTCAAATTGATGGACGGAATCGCCACCCGGAACTTCCTCAACTTCCGTCACCCCGTTATCACCGAAGAAGACTATGGTGGCGCCCGCGCGATCCTCGATAATCGCTACAAGTTGGTCGTTGACGCTCGATTTAATCCAGAACTCTTCGACTTCAGCGTCGACTCGGGCGAGACGACAAACGTCATCGATGCAAACCCCGAAGCCGCGGCCCCGCTACAGCAGCAACTTCGCGCCTGGCAAGAATCTGTCCTGAACAGCCTCAGCGGCGCGGATTACGAGAAGCCTCCAGCTTAAAGGATTGCTCTAGGCGAGCTCATCTAGGTTCCGCACAAGCCGAGCCGCCCATGAGCCGGCGCCGGGAGGCAGGCGCGGTTGAGGCCGCGAAAAAGAGTCGTGAACCGAAACACTTCGAGGCCAACTTAGCTCTACGAAAGAATGTTTGGTCCTAGTACATTTCTCGCTGGTAAAGCCGTTGCATCAGCAGTAAGGTAAGCATGGGCGCGAACGGAGAGGAAGCGCTCTCCAGTGCTCGGTCCGACTTTCACCCCCAGGAGGTGGGCCATGGAAAGGAATAGTGTGTTATTGGTCATGTCGGAGGACATGCAGCAGGAGTTCGGAAAGCGGATTGTCGCTGAGCAATTGTCTTGGATGGGCGTTCTCAACTGTAATCAGGCCAGGATGGCCCTAGCGCGGGACCCGGATCTGTCTGTCGTCGTCTGCAACGACTCTTTACCGGATGGTAATTGGTACTGCGTGCTAAGAGAACTGGTTAACAAGGGACTTGACGCCAATTTGTTGGTCGTCGTCCCCGCCGGATGCGATTCCGCCACGATTGAAAGCCACGGCATCCACGGCGTGTTGAGTTATCCGCCGGAACCTACGGCGGGCAAGGCGGTGGCCCAAGCGGCGACCGAAGTACCTGTCTTGGGTTAGCGACGACTCCTGTGCTGGCCGCATCGGCAATTTGACGTTCGCGCGGCGTCCGCCAAGGCGGCGCCGAGCGAAGACGTCTGTCTGACGCACCTAAGTTCTAGTTGAAATGCTCGGCGGCCTCATCGATTTCTTGACCGATTGAGTCAAGACTACGTTCCACTCTCGCCTCGAAATCATTCCAGGCTTGGCGGCTGTCGTCTTGGAAACCATCCAGTTCACGTCGCAGTTCCGCCGCTTCGCTATCGATATTCGCAACCGTTTCATCCCATTCGTCTTGAAGGCCGTCTGCAGTCGCCTTTTGGCGAACCTCGTCTAGACGATCGCGAGCAGTTTGCCACTCACGGGACAGCGCGTCGCGGCGTTCAGTGCGTTCTTCCGGCGTCAAGACAGCGGCCGTCTCATCCGTGGCATCACCAACCTCTGCGCCCGTGTCGCGGGTAGGGCTGCAGGCTAAGGCAATGACGAATAAGGCGGCTACTACGACTAGATGAGAAACTTTTGTTGTTTTCACAGTGGTCATGGGTTTCCTCCTTTGCTCAAGAAACTCGGTAACCCCACGTCGTGTCGATGCTAGGGCGCGCTGAAACGCTACACGGATTCGCCGGCTGCGGTAACGGTGTAACCGAGCGGCGCCATCTACAAACCGCGCCGTGAAACCCCCGATCAAGCACCAAACCGCAGATCCCCGCAGCGGGGGCTACCAGGCGGTGTGCTATGTGAGCGGACGGATGCGGGGCATCACCCGCCGTCGACGCGGCCTGAGCTTTTCCTATTACGATCCAGCTGGAAAGCTAATCGGCCGCGGGGCTCTGCGCGAGCGGATCGTAGGTCTGGGTATTCCTCCTGCATGGGAGCGGGTGTGGATATGCCCGCAGGCGGACGGGCATCTTCAGGCCTATGGATACGATGCGCGAGGACGCAAACAGTACATCTATCATCCGTTGTACAGGGCGATGCAGGATGTCGTGAAGTTCGAGCATTTGGCGGAGTTCGCGCAGGCCCTGCCTCGTATTCGCCGCAAGGTTCGCCAACACCTTTCGTCGCGAGGCCTCACTCGCCAGAAGGTATTGGCCGCCATTGTCACGCTGTTGGATACGTCCTACGTTCGCATAGGCAACGAACGTTATGAGAAGCAGAACAACTCCTTCGGAATCACGACGATACGAAGCAAGCACCTGGTACTGCAAAGAGATAGCATCCGCCTACGCTATCGGGGCAAGGGAGGCAGGCAACAGATCACGGAAATTAAGAATGCCCGCCTTGCGCGCGCTCTCAAACGCTGCGATGAATTGCCGGGCAGGCGGCTGTTTCAGTATCAGGAAGACGGCGAGCGTTGCGGCGTGAACTCCGACGACGTCAACAGCTATCTGGCAGAGATTGGCGGCGATCACTTCACAGCAAAAGATTTTCGGACCTGGGGCGGCACCGTCTGCGCCGCCCAACATCTGTTGAAACTGGGCCCCGCAGAGACGGCGACGCAAACAAAGAGAAATGTCGCCTCTGCCTGCAAACACGCTGCCGAAGTATTGGGCAACACAGCAGCGATCTGCCGCAAGTATTACGTGCATCCTGCGGTGATACGCGCCTACGAAGAAGGCGCCTTAGCGGCGGAAATGTCGGCGCAGGCAACCCATTCCGGACTGCGATCGAGCGAACGCGGGGTGATTGCACTGCTGCAAAGTTCATCCAAGAAAGCTCTGCGCCAATGGATCACAGAAGCCGAGGCAGCATAGAGTTGCGACGCCCCCTGAATCCGCGCTTCCGTGCCGCGACCGTGCCGATCGAGGCACCTGCGCCCGCGACCGTGCT
>CAZYOX010000387.1:0-4071 GCA_964649285.1 uncultured Bryobacterales bacterium
GATCGACCAATCGCTGCAGGTTGAGATCGCGTTGGTCGCGGATATGACGATCCACCCAGTTATCGAGGCCGATCGCATTAGCTTCCGGCGTGGATAATTCCGACTGCGGCAGGCGCACGTCGGAAATGGTCTCGGCAAGCCGATTGGCCATCGCTACGTTGAAGCTTTCGCCGCGCGATACGCGTTCAAGGTGATCCGCCAAGTCGAATAGCGTCTTGATCGACACCAAGCGCTGCTGATTGAATAAGCTGTTGAAGCGCTCGATTAGGGCCTCGTGTTGACCGGTTTCGTCCGGACCCGGCCGGCCGGAGAGAAGTCTGACCAGAGCTACATGGGGGTCCGCGCCCGCTTCGACGTGTGCCGCGGTCAACAGACGCTGAACTCCAGTCCGCGTGGCCTGAAACAGCGCATCGTCATTGCGTTGAACCTCCCGGAAGCTCACCGAGATGTCGTAAAGCGATCGATCGGCTTCTTGCGGCGAGATGTGTCCTGAGCGAACGAGGATCTGCCAGAGCGAAACAAGAGCTTGTTGGCAGCCAACGATGTCGGAGCGCCTGCCATAGTTGTTGATCTTGTCGATCTGAGCCATTGAGTCGAGGAAGGCGATCACGGTCTGATCGCTTAGCGAAGGCGCCTCCGAGAGGAAGGAGAATTGTCGGCCGAACTGGGGATAGTCGAGGATCAGGCGTTCCACGGTGGCATCCGCAAACGGCTGGCTGCGGGCTCGCTCCAGATTCGTAATCGCCAGGAAGATCTCAAGCGGTTCATTCTCGACCATCTTGCGCGACAGAGCGAACAACGCTTCGAGGACGTCGTCGGGCTCCTTCCAATTACTTGCCGAGCGGGTTAACTTTCCGTCGTATTTGCCGTGGGGATGGTTTTCGAACAGGTTTTTCCAGGCCGTGACCGTGCCAGGAATGTGAACTTGGCCATTGGCTTCGAAGGTCAACCGAGTGGTGAGCAGCAACAGATCGGCGGTCGCCCGGAAAATAGGCCGCGCCGGTCCAGGACTCGTCACCTGGCCGCGCAGCGCCTTGTAGAACCGATCCATGCGTCGCGGGTCGCTCAAGTATGCTTCAGCCGGGCCGGAGACGCGAGTCATGGCGTCGAAGTAGGCGGCCATCCAACCGTCGTCCTGCTGAATGAGCGCCGCAAAAAACTCCACGCCCTTGTCCGGCGACTCCCCAACCAGGTCCCTCCACTTGGAGCGTGCTCTAGCATCGCCGGGGGTAACCGCTCGTCCGTCACGGATTTCAAAGCTTTCCCCGAAGAAGTCGAGAACCGGAGCATAGTTCTTGAGCGTTGCGACGGGCAAGGCCTTGCGAAGCTCGTTTGCTGTGGGCCGGTGCATCTTGCTCAGGGTGGAATAGAGACGGGCTAGGGCGGGGTCGGCCAGGAAGACGTCGATAAACTCTCCTTCGGTTCCAGGCGTTGCGGCCGCGGTCCAGTAATCAGGCCCGAACAGTACCGGGATGGAGGTCGTTCCGTAGGGCCAGTGGAATGCTGCGTCCCGGCGGTAGGCGTCCTCCAACTCGGACAGGGGGAAGGCGGAATCAATCGAGAGAAACGCGCGGCTTGGGTTAACGGTCTCGAGTACAGCTTCGGGACCGCACTCGCCCCGTAAGCGGTAGCCCAGCGTCTTGAGAATTTCGGCCGTCTCAGCCGACTCACAGGCCGGCACATCCAGCGAGTGGTCGTTGCCGGCGAACTGCCTTAGCTCCCGCGCCTGACTCAAATACTGCCGGATGAGTTTCAGGTATTCGGTCTCATGCTGGGAATCCATCGAGATGCGATACCCGCGAGTGATGATGTTCTTGGCTAGAGCGGGCAAGAGCTGTTCTGGGGTTAGGTCCGTGGAGAGTCCCGCCATGCGTAAGAAGCCATCGAGAATGCCGGGTATCTCGGCCGTGCCGAAATCGCTCGTCTCCAGATTCGCTCCCGCTCCGATACGGTCCGCTGCTTGCTCCCAGCCGGCGCCTCCGGCCTGCTGGTACGCGGCAGCAGCGGACTCCGCGGTCGCCTGATCGCCGGCCTCAAGGGCCAAGACAGCAACCCGCTTGGCAATGCGCTGCTTGAGTTCGGCAGATGAGCCCGCCTGGAGCGCGGCCTGGTAGACCTTCAACGCGCTGGGGTCGTTGTAACGGTCCAGGAACTCGGCGTAGGCCAGTTGCGTCTGGGCGTTTGAGGAGTTTTCCGCTGCGGCTTTGGCTAGGAGTTCGCGCGCCTGTTGGGTACGGCCGGAGCGCTCTGCGTCGAGCGCCTGCGTCACCGTTTGAGCGCCGGCGGGAGCCGGCAAAAGGGCCGTCAAACTGTACGCGAGAACGGCCTGGACTGCGATTGAGCCACGCGACATCACATCCCCCACCAGTTGCAACCTGCGTTGGTTTATTTAGTGCACATTCATTGAGCGCGTCCGCGTCCGGCGAACGCCATGGGTATACAGTTTACACATCGTTAAGAACTGCTGATATAGAGGCCGTATGTAAACAGTTCGTTACCACTCACTCGCCCGGGGCGAAGTATCGCAGAATTGCGGCGGCCTGGGATGCGGAGATTACGGATCGCAGTTCGTCTTCCGACGCCGACCGGACTCTCTTGACGCTGCCGAAAGAACGCAGCAGGGCCTGGGAGGTCTTTTCGCCGATGCCGGGAATGTTGGTCAGCTGGGATTGGAGCCGGCTAGCCTTGCGCCTTTGGCGATGGAAGCCCACCGCGAATCGGTGCGCCTCGTCGCGAATCTGTTGGATCATGCGCAGCAGCGGGGAGAATCGCTCCAAGCGAATCGGCTCGCTCTCCTGACCCAGCACGTAGATTACTTCCTCCTTCTTGGCGATGGCGGCGACAGGCTGGGAACTGGCCCCGATGCTTTCGAGGGCGGCGGCCGCGGCGTGGAGCTGGCCGACACCGCCGTCGATGAGCACGAGGGAAGGGAAGGGTTTGCCTTCGGCTTGCAAGCGCGAGTAGCGTCGCTCGACGACCTCGCGCATGGAGGCGAAGTCGTCATTGCCGTATTTGCCGCGTCCCTCGGCACGGCGGACGATGAACTTGCGATAGTCGGACTTCTTCATTTGGCCGTTTTCCCAGACGACCATCGAAGCGACCACGTCGCTGCCCTGGATATGCGAAATGTCAAAACATTCCACTCGAGCTATATCGTTGCCGTCCTCCGGCTCGGGGAGGTTGAACGTTTCTCGCCAGGCGGCGATCAGCCTCTCGACGGACGGCTTCATGACGCGGAAGCGCTGCTCGAAGGCGTGTCGCGCGTTGCTGACGGCCAGATCGAGCATGGCCTTCTTCGGGCCCCGCTGGGGGGTTATGATCTCGACTTTGCGGCCGCGCTTCTCGGTAAGCAGTTCGGCTAGAACCTCTTGGTCCTCAAACGGTTCGGGGACCGAGATCAGCGACGGTACATACTGCGCGTCCAGGTAGATCTGCGACAACAGATTGCTGAGGAATTGACTGGGGTCGTACTCGGGCAACTCCTCCCAGAAATATTCGCGGCGGTCGACGACGCGGCCGTTGCGGACATGGAACAAATTCGCGGCGGCTAACGGGGGCTCGACATAGACGCCGAATATATCGGCATCGTCTCCTTCGGCCGCGGCAATCCGTTGCCGTTCGTCCATCTCCTCCACCGTGGCGATCAAGTCGCGCAGTTTTGCCGCCCGCTCGAACTCGGTGCGCTCAGAGGCTTCTAACATGCGCTGCCGCAGAACCTTCACCAGGTCCGTTCGCCGGCCTTCGAGAAAGGCGAGAACATCGGCCACCGCTTCGGCATAGCGTGCGTCGTCGGTAAGCCCCTCGGTGCAAGGCCCCAAGCAGCGATTGATGTGGAACTCAAGACAGGGCCGCGGATGGAAGCGTTTCAAGTCAATGCGGCAGGACGGAATCTGAAAATGGCGATGAATGAAGTGCACCAGCCGATGGGCGAGGTTGGCCGGAAAGTAAGGGCCGAAATAAGTGGCTCCGTCCTTGCGAATCCTCCGGGTGACAAAAACGCGGGGCCATCTCTCAGCGGTCAGCTTGATATACGGATACGTCTTGTCGTCGCGCAGCAGAACGTTGAAGCGC
>CAZYOX010000388.1:0-4062 GCA_964649285.1 uncultured Bryobacterales bacterium
CTAAAGACCGGCTAGACCGGCTGCTCATTGTGAACTTGGGACGAGACTTGCGCGTTTCCCCCGCGCCAGAGCCGCTGCTCGCGCCGCCGGACGGCTGCCGCTGGGAGCCTGTCCTTTCGACGGAGGATCCGAAGTACGGCGGTTTCGGCGAGATTCCGCTGGAAGGATCTTTCAACTGGAGAATCCCGGCGCAGGCGGCGGTTCTGATGACATCGGTCCCCCCGCGCCTTGAGGGCGAAGAAGATGACAAAAACAGTTGAGCCGGTACGCACCCTTTCCTTCCGCGACGCTTCCGACGCGACGCTGATGTCGCTGGCGGATCGCGAGTGGATCGTCACCAACGGCTTGGGCGGATATGCGTCCGGAACCGTCGCAGGTATTCCTACGAGGCGATTCCATGGACTGCTCATTGCGGCGCTCCCATCACCGCTCGGACGGCAACTCTTGTTCAACCACCTGCTGGAGACTTGGACGGCTGAGGGAGCCGAAGTTCCGCTTTCCACGCTAGAGCAGCTTCATCGGCTTCGAGAGAGCTTGAGGTTCCATGCATTGAAGGAGTTCCGGTTGGAGATGGGATTGCCAGTATGGCGCTACGAGCATGGCGGATGTGTGCTCGAAAAACGGGTGTTCCCGTCGCACGGGCAGAACACGATGTTTATTGAGTATGAGCTGCTGGAGGGCGGGGGACTGGTGGGGCTAGACCTGCGTCCCGCGTTTCACTTCCGTCCGCACGAGGGGAGGTTCGACTTTACAGCTCAGGGCGAGTATCAAGTAGCGATGTCCGATGGCGGCATTGAGGTGGCGCTGAATGACGAGATGCCTAGGCTGCGCATCAAGCTCCATGGCGACCAAGACACTTTTCGCCTGGATGAGCAGCGGTACCGGGATGTTTTCTATTCCGTGGAATCGCAGCGAGGCTATGATTCGCACGGCGACCTTTGGAGCCCTGGGGCGTTTCATCTGTCTTTGAAGAAAGGCTCGCCTGTGTGCCTGACGGCATCGTGCGAGCCATGGGAGGTTATGCTGGCTCTAGATCCGGAAGAAGCTCGGGCGGCCGCAATGGAAAGGCGCCGCGACTTGATCCAGACCGCTGGGACGGTGGGCGAAAGCGCCTTGGGCGCTGAACTCACATTGGCGGCGGATCAATTCATCATCCAACCGGCAACACGAACAGAAGACTCCGCCCGCGCTCGGGCTGCCGGAGAAGAGGCCAAAACAATCATCGCAGGTTATCACTGGTTCACGGACTGGGGGCGCGACACGATGATCAGCCTGGAAGGGTTGACGCTGTGCACGGGTCGTCCCCGGGAGGCGCGCCATGTTTTACGGACGTTCGCGGACCATCTCCGCAATGGTCTGATCCCGAATATGTTCCCCGAGGGGGATTCTGACGGGCTGTTCCACACGGCTGATGCGACGATGTGGTTCTTTCACGCCATCCACAGATATGTGCGCGCCACGAGAGATCGAGATCTTCTTGAGACTCTATTGCCGAAGCTGGAGGAGATCATCCGGCGACACGTGGAAGGAACGGACTTCGGGATTCGAGTTGACCCGGAGGACGGCCTTCTCATTCAGGGAGCGGAGGGGTATCAGCTTACTTGGATGGATGCGAAGGTCGCGGGTTGGGTTGTGACTCCGCGGCGGGGCAAGGCGGTTGAGATCAACGCACTTTGGTATAACGCATTGCGCTTGCTGGCTGACTGGCAAAGCCAATTTGGAAATGCAGCGGGCGCTAGGGAGACGTCGGCGCTTGCTGACCGCGCGCGCGAGAGTTTCAACCGCCGGTTTTGGCGCGATGACTGCGGATATCTATGCGACGTGGTCGACGGCGAAGGGGGCGATGACGCTGCCCTGCGTCCGAATCAGACTCTTGCGATCGCGCTCGACCACGCGGTGCTTGACGAATCACGCTGGCAGGCGGTGATGGAGGCGGCAGAGGAGCACTTGCTTACCCCGGTGGGATTGAGATCGCTGGCTCCGGGACATCCCGATTACCAGCAGCGTTATGACGGGGATTTGCGTTCCCGCGACGCGGCCTATCACCAGGGAACTGTTTGGGCCTGGCTGATCGGCCCGTTCATTGATGCCTGGAGGAAGACGTACCCAGAGCGGAGCGGACAAGCCGATAAATTCTTGGAAGGTCTCAAGAATGAGTTGGATTATGGCGGAGTAGGCTCGGTAAGCGAGATTTTTGACGCGGAGAAGCCGTTCACCTCACGGGGCTGCATCGCGCAGGCGTGGAGTGTAGCCGAACTATTGCGCTGTCACGTATCGATCGAGAAATGGCAGGCGTCCCAGACGCCCGAAGTCATGGCGGCCGACAAGACGTGAGCTTATTCTCCTTCCACGAGATGACGGTCGAGGCTCATCGCCGCGCTGATAAGAGACAGATGCGTGTAGGCCTGGGGAAAGTTTCCGAGCGCCTCGCCGCGAAAGCCGATCTGTTCGGCGAAGAGACCAAGATGATTTCCGTAAGCGATCATCTTTTCGAACATGAAACGCGCCTCGTCGACACGTCCCGCTTTGGCGAGAGCTTCTACCAGCCAGAAGGTGCATACGCAGAACGAAGCTTCATCACCGGCGAGGCCGTCATCGGCGGCGTGGCCGATGCGGTAACGCCAGACCAGGCTATCGAGGGTGAGGTCCGTTATTGTACGGTCGAGCGTCGCGAGCATACGCGGATCTCGGGGCCCGAGAAATTGAACGATTGGCATCAAGAGATTCGAGGCGTCGAGAGCTTCACCGCCCAGCGATTGCACGAAGGCTTGGCGTTCGGCGTTCCAACCCTTGGTCATAATTGCCTGGTAGATCTTGTCTCGGACCGAATACAGGGTGCTGCGATCGATCGGGAGGCCGTGCTGATCAGCCATGCGTATGCCCCGGTCGAGGGCTACCCAGCATTGCAGCTTGGAATAGACGAAGTGTTGGCGGCCGCCGCGAACCTCCCAGATTCCGTCGTCGGGCCGGTCCCAGTTCTTCGCCACCCAGTTGAACATCCGCTGCAGGTTTATCCAGACGTCATAGGAAACCGGTTCGACGTGCTTGCTGTAAAGATAGATCGAGTCGATTAGCTCGCCGTAGATGTCGAGTTGAAGTTGACCGGCGGCTCCGTTTCCGATCCGGACGGGACGTGATCCGCAGTAGCCCTCAAGGTGGCTGAGCTCTTCTTCTTGCAGATTGTTTCCGCCATTGATGCGGTACATGATTTGCAGCGGGTCCTTTTCCACATCTCTATGAACCCGATCTTGCAGCCAGCTCATGAAGCGGGCAGCTTCTTCGGTGTGCCCCAGGCGGAGAAAGGCGTGAATGGTGAAAGCTGAGTCTCGAATCCAGCAGAAGCGATAATCCCAGTTGCGGATGCCGCCGATGCCTTCGGGGAGGCTCGTAGTGGGGGCGGCGACAATGGCGCCGCTTCTAGCGTGGGTGAGCAGCTTCAGCGCTAGCGCCGAGCGATCAACCAAACTACGCCATCGCCCGCGGTAGGTTCCACGCGCCAGCCATTGCCGCCAGAAGGCGATGGTGTGAAGCAGTTCCTCCGCATAGTCGCGACCGAGATCGAGCAGGCTTTGTGCGCCGGCTACGCCGCCCATGCGGAAGACGAATGTGAGGGATTCGCCCGCGCTCAGACAGAATTCAGCTGTCACGGAGCTTCCGTTGGCCGTTAACGGCACGGGGCTCAGCAGGGCAAACCTGGCCCCGGACGCAGTGAAGACTGCTCCTCGTTCTTCCATCGAGACTTCGTGCTTGGCGCGCGCGAAATCATAGGCGGGCTCACAGAGCAGGCGGAACCTCACTTGTCCACGAACGCAGCCGACGACGCGCACGATTTCAGACGAACCCGATTCGTCCTGCATATAGCGGCGACGAACGGGCATGAAGTCGGTGATCTCGGGCAGCCGCACCGGCAGCTCGCTCTCGGGCACTGGCACGATCCCGCACTGCTCGCAGTAGACGACGGGGATCGGGCAGCCCCAGTAGCGCTGCCGCGAGATCAGCCAGTCGCGCAGGCGGTAGCCCACCTTGCTCTCGCCCAGGTTCTGCGCGGCCAGCCAGGCGGTG
>CAZYOX010000389.1:0-3154 GCA_964649285.1 uncultured Bryobacterales bacterium
GTTCGACGCTTTTTTGTCGGCCGACATGTCGCACGTCGACAAGCTCATTGCCGGAGGCTTCGCTGAACCGGATTCCAAGTACGTCTATGCCCGTGGGCGCTTGGCGTTGTGGGCGCGAAAGGAATCGCCGCTGCAATTGACCAGTCCCGAAGTCCTGCTCGACCCAAGCGTGAAATACGTTTCGATCGCGAATCCGGCATTCGCCCCCTATGGGATCGCCGCGGAGCAGGCGTTAGAGCGTCTAGGCTACCGCAATCAACTCCAGGGCCAGATCGTTTATGCCCAAAGCATCAGCATGGCTCAGCAGTACGCCGCCTCCGGCAACGCCGATATCGCTGTGACGGCGCTGTCGCTGACGACCGATGCGGAAGGCAAGAGCTACGAATTGGACGCCGCCTTGTACGAGCCGATCGAGCAGGCCTTGGCTGTGCTGGTGACCGCTCTGCACAAGGACTCGGCGAACCGTTTCGCCGCATATATGAAAGACGCGGGCGCTCAGGCCATCATGAAAGAGTTCGGATACGGACCAGGGGATTGATACACTAATCCACCGTTCTCATGGCGTACTTGGTTGCAGTTCTCGTTTGGTTGCTCGCCTTGGCCCTGCTGTTGCCGGCGGTGATTGGGCCATGGGGATTCCCCGAGCCAATCACCTCTTTGGCGCGCGAGATCGATAGCCGGATGACGTTGACCTTCATCCTGAGCGGCGTGATCTTCTTGCTTTCACAATTCGCTCTCGGATACGCCGTGTTGCGCTTCGGCCGCAAACGCAAGCAGGCCGTAAGCTATGTCGAAGGTTCCGATCGCTGGGAGATGCTCTGGACGACCGGCGGCGCGGTGATCTTTGTCGGACTTGCCCTAGCCAGCTATTCGGCCTGGGCCGAGGCGCGGTTTGACGCCGAGCGCCGCGGCGCTGGGAATCCGGATCGGCTCATTGTCGAAGTCGTCGGCCAGCAGTTCGTCTGGAACGTTCGCTACCCCGGCCCGGACGGCGATTTCGGACCGACGGACCCCAAGTTGGTCGACGACTCCATAGGCAACGCCTTGGGCGTCGACCGATCGCACCCGATGGGCGATGACGACCTCATCGTGCCGCGCTTAGGACTGCCCGTCGGACGCGAGGTCGAGATTGTGCTGAAGTCCAAGGACGTCGTCCACAACTTCTTCGTACCCGAGTTGCGCATCAAGCTGGATGCCGTGCCGGGTCTTGAAGGACGTTTGCGGTTTACCCCCGACAAGACGGGGACCTACGAGATCGCTTGCTCGGAGTTGTGCGGACTCGGTCACTACCGCATGCGCGCCTTCATGGAAGTCATGGAGCCTGCGGCGTTTCAGACTTGGCTGACGGCACAGGCGCAGTACGTGCAATAGGAACGATGCCGGAAGCTATTACGTATACCGAAGTCGAACGCCACGCGGAGCCCAAGAGCTTCGTGAGGCGTTGGATCTTCTCGACAGACCATAAGGTGATCGGCATCCAGTATTTGTTGCTGGCGCTGGTCGCGGCGTTCACCGGCATGGCGCTGTCGTTGTTGATGCGCATTCGCTTGGTGTGGCCGGACCGCTCGTACGCCTTGCTGGAAACGCTTTTCCCCGCGGGCGCGCCGGGCGGCGTGATGACGCCCGAGTTCTACTTGGCGCTGCTCACCATGCACGGCACCATCATGATCTTCATGGTGCTGACAACGGCGCCGCAGGGCGGTTTCGGCAATTACTTCTTGCCGATACAGATTGGCGCGACCGACATGGCTTTTCCGCGGCTCAACATGCTGGCCTTCTGGCTGACGTTGCTGTCGTTCCTGACTCTGATGGCCGCGTTCTTCGTCGAGGGCGGCGCCCCTGGCAGCGGCTGGACTGCCTATCCGCCGCTAAGCGCTCTGGCGGAGGCAACGGCGGCAGGCATCGGCCAGGATTTATGGATCGTCTCCATCGCCATCTTCTGCTTGGCCTCGGTGCTGAGCGCGCTGAATTTCATTGTCACCACGCTTGAGATGCGCACTCAGGGGATGACCCTGATGCGAATGCCGTTGACGGTGTGGGGTTGGTTCACGACGGCGTTGATTGGATTGCTGGCTTTCGCCGTCTTGTTGGCGAGCGGCATCCTTTTGCTGATGGACCGCAACCTCGATACCAGCTTCTTTATCCCAGCGGGGTTGGTGGTCAGCGACCGATTGATCGAACGCGGGGGCGGCTCGCCGATCCTGTGGCAGCACTTGTTCTGGTTCTTCGGCCATCCGGAGGTCTATATCGCCATCCTGCCGGGCATGGGCATCATTTCCCACGTGCTGGCGACGTTCTCGCGCAAGCCGGTGTTCGGTTACCGCGCCATGATCTATGCCATGGGGGCCATCGCGACGTTGGGATTCGTTGTTTGGGGGCATCACATGTTCGTCAGCGGCATGAGCCCTTACTCGGCTGTCGCGTTTTCGATCCTGACGATGGCTATCGGCGTGCCGTCCGCGATCAAGACTTTCAACTGGATCGGCACGATGTGGGGAGGGCGGCTGCGGCTGGATTCTCCAATGCTCTACGCCATCGGCTTCGTCTCGATCTTTGTGGCCGGGGGCATCACGGGCCTCTTCTTGGGACAGCCGGCGCTCGATATGTACTTCCACGACACGTACTTTGTCGTGGCGCATTTTCACTTGATCATGGGCGTGGCGGCGGTGATGGCCATGTTTGCCGGCCTCGTTTACTGGTTTCCCAAGATGTTTGGGCGGATAATGAACGAGCCGCTCAACAAGCTGCATTTCTGGCTGACGATGTTGGGCGTTTACGGCGTGTTTGGACCAATGCACTTCTTGGGCACATTGGGACATCCGCGGCGCTACGCAGAGATGAGCGGCGTCGACTATCTCGCCGCGCGGGGCTCGGGCGAACTGCAATACTTCATCACCATCGCGGCGATGATTCTCGTGACGGCCCAGTTGATTTTCTTGGCGAATTTTCTATGGAGTCTCTTCGCAGGCAAGAAGACCCCGAACGATAACCCCTGGGAGGCGACGAGCCTCGAATGGGTGCTGCCTTCGCCCCCGCCGCACGACAATTTCGCTGGCCGGGTTCCGGTCGTCGTGCGCGGCCCCACCCAGTTAACCGTGCCCGGCCGCGCGAAAGCCCAGCTCGAGTCGGCGCTGCAATCGCACCGCGCGCGCTT
>CAZYOX010000389.1:3164-4054 GCA_964649285.1 uncultured Bryobacterales bacterium
GGCCCCTACGAGTACAGCGTGCCGGGCCGCGCTAAAGATTTCACGATGCAGCACGAGCCGGATAGCGCAGGAGCGTCTCAATAGCGATGGGCGTCACACTGCATCCAACGCCAGAAGCCAAGCGCTCCGCGCGCACCGCCGCTCCCGGCGTCGGCAGCGGCGGTTTTGGTTCCCCACCGCCGATGATGCGTGGTTGGGGAGGCGGCGACTCGGGAGGAGACGGCTTCCACTCGGAGCAGCGCTATAAGCTGGCCGTCTGGGTGGGCATTTCGGGAATCGTGATGTTCTTCGCCGCAATTTCCAGCGCGATGCTCATCAGCAGCGCGCGCGAAGACTGGAAGCAAATTGATTTGCCGTCCGTCTTGTGGCTCAGTTCAGCCGTACTGCTGGGCAGCAGTCTGACGTTTGAAGCGGCCAAGCGTGCAGTTCGCCGGCGCGGAGCGAAGGAGGTTCGAAGATGGGTGCTGCTCACTGCGCTCCTAGGCCTCAGTTTCCTAGTCGCGCAGCTTTCCGGTTGGTCCCAGTTGCTCTCGCAAGGCGTGGTCCTGCGCGGCCAACCTAGCGGAGCGTTTTTCTATTTGCTGACGGCGACCCATGGTCTGCACGTCTTGGGCGGGCTGTTCGTGCTCGGCTATGTCGTGACGCGCGTTTCCATCCGGCGCCCGTGGCTCAGGCCGAAGGCCGTCGTCGAGGCGGCGGCGCTCTACTGGCATTTCATGGGCGTGTTGTGGCTCTATATCCTGGCCTTGTTGCTGTTGCTCGGATAACGACGAATGGCGCACGCGACAGCACAAGAAAACGCCCTGCTGAACCTCGGCCGCAAGAAGCTGGGGATGTGGCTGTTCCTCGTCTCCGACGCGCTGACTTTCTCGGCTCTACTAATCTCTTAC